>NZ_JAGKJL010000026.1:0-124177 GCF_020329495.1 Bradyrhizobium australafricanum
CTTCCGCCACCGTCTGCCGTTCGATCGATCGTCGATGACGCGCTGGCGGCAGCGGCTCGGCGAGGAGCAGCTCGTTGCGCTAATCCAGGAAAGTCTGTCGGTGGCGCACAAGACAGGCGCCCTCGGCCCGAAGGACCTGGAGCGCGTGGTGGTCGATACCACGGTGCAGCCCAAGGCGGTTGCGCATCCGACCGACGCGCGGCTCCTGCATCGAGCAATCATCAAGCTGGTCGGGCTCGCCAAGCGCAACCGTGTGCCGCTACGCCAGAGCTATCTGCGCCTGGCCAAGCGCGCCGCCATCATGACCGGCCGCTATACCCACGCCCACCAGTTCAAACGCGCCCGGCGGCAGCTCAAGTTCCTGCGGACACGGCTTGGCCGGATCATCCGCGACATCCGCCGCAAGATTGATGGCGATACGGTGCTGGAAGCTCGCTTCGGCCCGTTGCTCGGTTTAGCGCAGCAGGTGCGCAGCCAGGATCAGCATCAGCGCGGTCCGAAGGTCTATGCGTTACATGCTCCGGAGGTTGAGTGCATCGGCAAGGGTAAAGCCCGCGCGCCCTACGAGTTCGGCTGCAAGGTCAGCATCGCCACCCCTGTGACGTCTCCGAAGGGCGGCCAGTTCGTGCGCCAAGGCGCTGCATGGCAATCCCTTCGATGGGCACACGCTCGGTCCCGTAATCGCCGACATGGAGAAGCTCACCGGGGTGGAGGCTCGCGGTATCCACGTCGACAAAGGATATCGCGGTCACAACCACCCGCATCGGTTCAGGGTCTGGATCTCGGGTCAGGTCCGCCGCGTCATAGCTTCCATCCGTCGCGAGATGAAGCGTCGCGCGGCTGTCGAGCCCGTCATCGGCCACGTCAAGGCCGAGCACCGCATGGACAGAAATTATCTCAAGGGACGCCTCGGCGACCGCATCAACGCTGTTCTCGCCGCTGCCGGCTATAACTTCGGCCTGCTGCTGCGATGGCTCGCAGAGCTCTTGCGTGCCATCATCCGAGCCTTCTTCGAGACCGTCCCGGCTCGAAACGCCGCTTGAGCCGGGCGCCGCCGCCAGTTCTTCACGAACGACTACTAAAGAACCTTGTCGGCGCTATTTCTCTAATGCTGGATCAGCAGGATGGATCGTCCATGCCTGAAGGAGATTCGACTAACGACCGCTCTCGTGACGCATCCGTTTCTTAGCCAGCGTGTATTCCGCAGCGACTTCCTTCGCCTGAGCCGAATTTATTCTTTTGGCCGCCGCCAGATAGCCCTGCGTTCCCAAGGAAGGATCTCGGCACGCCGCCACAACTGTGCTGGTCGGACAGCTGTGACAATGCCAAACACCATGTTCGTTGTTGCTCACCCGAGTGTTGAGGCAGAACGCTACAGTAAATGTACATCGCTTGCGGCTTCGTTCAGAGCTTCGTCGGCTCTTTGGCCTTCGGCCATTGCCTCTACACGCCCGACAACGCGGCGGCGCGCGGCTTGATTTTTGATCGATCGAAATGCAGCAGCAATCGAAATATCTCTGCGGCGTCTCGAGCAAGTTGCTCCTTTGTCAAAACTCATTCCCCATCATGTGCGTGGCCCTGTGCTTCCCCAACTCAACCAGATAACATCTGACACAACAGATCCTTGGATCGATCTGGAACGTTGGCTTCGAATTGAGAGGCCCGAAATCCGCGATCGGAGGACATGTGCTCATGGGACGTCATCAATATGCAGTGGTTGATGGGCAAAGTGCATTCCGGCACAAGGTGGGGGCAATCAGCGTACTTTCCCTAGCATACCTGACGGGTTCATCCGTCGCTATGCTGAGGCCCATTCCATTATGCTCAACGCCGAGCGGCGCCAGAAGACGTCAGGCTAACTAACTTAGGCGCTTTATATAACTTTATATAAATGGGGCGCGATGGTTTCGGCCGTTGGGGTTTTTCGCGGCCAATCGCCGATCTAGTTCCAGGCTGCAATAGGCTGCTGGTGCAAGCTTGCCCGAAGTCGAAAACCCCGGCATTGCTGCCAGGGTTCCATCGGTCGATCCTCTGAGAGGCCGATCAGAAGTCCATGCCGCCCATGCCGCCGCCGGGAGGCATGGCGGGACCGGGCGCGATCTTCTTCGGCAGCTCGGCAACCATCGCTTCCGTGGTGATCAAGAGCGCCGCCACGGAGGAGGCGTTCTGGACCGCGATGCGCACGACCTTGGTCGGGTCGATAATGCCCTTGGAGACAAGGTTGCTGTACTCGCCAGTCTGCGCGTCGAAGCCGTAAGAGTACTGATCCTGCTCTAGGACTTTACCGACCACGACCGAGCCATCTTCACCGGCGTTGATCGCGATCTGCCGAGCCGGCCAAGATAGCGCCTTGCGCACGATCTCGACGCCGGTCTTCTGGTCGTCGTTCTTGGTGCGCAGGCCCTTGAGCTGCTCGGAGGCACGGAGCAGGGCGACGCCGCCGCCCGGGAGAATGCCTTCCTCGACAGCCGCGCGGGTCGCGTGCATCGCGTCATCAACGCGATCCTTGCGCTCCTTCACCTCGACTTCGGTCGCGCCGCCGACGCGGATCACCGCGACGCCGCCTGCGAGCTTGGCGAGACGCTCCTGCAGCTTCTCACGGTCGTAGTCCGAGGTGGTCTCCTCGATCTGCGCCTTGATCTGGGCAACGCGGGCGTCGATGTCGGCCTTCTTGCCGGCGCCGTTGACGATCGTGGTGTTCTCCTTGTCGATCATCACCTTCTTGGCGCGACCGAGCATCTGCAGCGTGACGTTCTCGAGCTTGATGCCGAGGTCTTCCGAGATGGCCTGGCCGCCGGTCAGGATCGCGACGTCCTGCAGCATGGCCTTGCGGCGATCGCCGAAGCCCGGAGCCTTGACGGCCGCGACCTTCAGGCCGCCACGCAGGCGGTTGACGACGAGGGTGGCGAGGGCTTCGCCTTCGACGTCCTCGGCGACGATGACCAACGGCTTGCCGGTCTGCACCACGGCCTCGAGCAGCGGCAGCAGCTCGTTCAGCGAGGAGAGCTTCTTCTCGTTGATGAGGATGTAGGCGTCGTCCATCTCGACGCGCATCTTGTCGGCGTTGGTGACGAAGTAGGGCGAGATGTAGCCGCGGTCGAACTGCATGCCCTCGACGACGTCGAGCTCGGTCTCGAGCGACTTGGCTTCCTCGACCGTGATCACGCCCTCGTTGCCGACCTTCTTCATGGCGTCGGCGAGGAACTTGCCGATCTCGGCATCGCCGTTGGCCGAAATGGTGCCGACCTGGGCGATCTCCTCGTTCGAGGTGACCTTCTTCGAGTTCTTCTGGAGGTCGGCCACGACGGCTTCGACCGCGAGGTCGATACCACGCTTCAGGTCCATCGGGTTCATGCCGGCGGCGACCGACTTGGCGCCTTCGCGCACGATCGCAGCCGCCAGCACGGTCGCCGTCGTGGTGCCGTCGCCGGCCGCGTCCGCCGCCTTGGCCGCGACCTCGCGCACCATCTGCGCGCCCATGTTCTCGAACTTTTCCTCGAGCTCCACTTCCTTGGCGACGGCGACGCCGTCTTTGGTGATGCGGGGAGCGCCGAACGACTTCTCAAGCACCACGTTGCGGCCCTTCGGACCGAGGGTGACCTGCACGGCATTGGCGAGGATGTCGACACCGCGCAACATGCGGTCTCGCGCTTCTACGCCGAACTTGACTTCCTTGGCTGACATAATCGAATTCCTCAGTGTAATTCCTCATCCTGCGGTACGCCCGGCAAGGCGCTCGTCAGGGCTGAGCGGTGGGAGCGCTGGACTAGGCGGCTTTCTTCTTGGAAAACACATCGGTGAGAACGCCCATGATATCGCTCTCCTTCATGATTAACAGCTCCTGACCGTCGACCTTGACCTCGGTGCCTGACCACTTTCCGAACAGCACGCGATCGCCGACCTCCACGTCGATCGGAATCAGCTTACCGGCCTCGTCACGGCCGCCTGGACCAACCGCTACGACTTCGCCTTGCGAGGGCTTTTCCTTGGCTGTGTCGGGAATGATGATGCCGCCAGCTGTCTTCTCTTCAGCGTCGATGCGCTTGACCACGACGCGGTCGTGAAGCGGACGGAAATTCATGCAAGCCTCCTGAGCATTTGAACGAGTAGAGATGGGCACATTGTGAACAGCCCAATTACTGCAAGAGCCAGGCCAGAGATGAGCGGAGTAATCCGCCTGCAGTTCTGCTGAATCGCGCACTTGGCCGGCGCGTTCATTCGTCCGGAAGCAAACGCCCTCATGTACACAGCTCGCCAAGCTGTTACGAATCTGACATTGCGTTTCGTCAAAGCTCGAGTTTACTGCCAGCGCATTGGCCAAATCGTGCACGTTGGCGCAGCAAGGTCTGGCCATTCACGAGAACCCGGAAGGACGATCGACGGATGGACGGCAATCGAGCGCGGACAGTCTCTTTCCGTAGCTTTTTCCACGGATCTTCGTTGTCAGCCCGCAGACCAAATCTGCTCATACGAATTCGGCTGGGAGCAACTATGCGGCCGGCCTGGTTGGTGTCGACGGCATTTCATTCAATAGCGCTGACTGATCAAGGGAGTTGGACCGGCATATGGATTATATACGTTGATATACGTTGTGCCGAAGCGTCTGGCGTGTGATTGCGGATTTGAAGACGAATTCAACCGATCTCCGCGCCAATGGAAAAACAACCTGTGTCGTCGTCTGTAGAAGTACATCAGCACATCATCTCACTTCTTCAGAAGCCGAATCCGGTCATCTTGGATATCGGTTGCAATGACGGAACCGATACGCAGCATTTTCTTACCCTGTGCCCAAACGCTCAGCTTTATTGCTTTGAGCCGGACCCTCGGGCGATCGCGCGCTTCAGAAAGAAGTTGGGTCCTTCCCTCGCGAAGGTGAAGCTGCTTGAAATCGCGATCAGTGATCGAAACGGAACGATCGATTTCCATCCAAGCAATGCGGATGGAGATGCAAAAGAATGGGATCTCTCTGGCTCAATACGCCGGCCGAAAAACCATCTTACCGAGTATGATTGGGTTCGGTTCGATCGCCCGTTCTCGGTTGAAACTCGGCGACTGGACGATTGGTGCAGCGACGCTAAGGTGAATACGGTCGATTTCATCTGGATGGATGTCCAAGGCGCGGAGGCCGACGTCATCGCTGGCGGCATGCAGACCTTGAGCAACACGCGATTCATCTACACGGAATATAGCGATAGAGAGCTCTACGAAGGGCAGCTGTCGATGCAAGCCATTCTTGATCTATTACCGTCGTTCGAGGTGGCGGCCCATTATCCCCGCTCTGTGGAAGGTGATATACTGCTCAGGAATACGCGCCTTTAGCGCCTGCCACCTATCCGCCCCTCATTCACCTCTGGAAGGCTTGCTGCGTATTCTCTCCAGCGTGCCGCTGCACGACGGCCGATTACCAAGCAAAACGATGCGGTGGTCCGGATAGGTGCGCTCTGAACATTTCTTTCACATCTCCGGCCGCCATGCAGTCTTGGCGACGCTCGCATAGGTAGGATCTCTCGACGGTCTTTGTGATGGTCTGACAATCATTTATTCAGCGAGCCCGCCACGGTCAGCGACCCCGAGGCCAGCAGCTCGAGCCTTCTCAGATGCATGAACCAGCACTGCCAGCCGACGCTCTAAGCGCTTAATCGTCTGAACTGCTGCTGCGTGCTCTGGCCCTCTAGGAAGCCGATCCACTGCTTTGAATAAATGCCAGAGCAATTGCATCAGTTCTCGTAGATCCTTAAGACTCGCCACTTCGATTGCGCACTTACTGCTGTTGGTGTGCAGATGAGAAAGCATGCTGAAGCATTCCTGTTCAGCCAAAGTCAATCGCCCAGTGAGGTGAGTATAGCGAGCTGATCGTCTTCGTCAGCTGCAGCTTGTATTCTGCGTTGCTGGTAGAAAGCATCGTCGATGAGCACCTCTGCGTCATTACGTTGCGAATACAACTGCATTAGCAATGAGTCCGAAAAACATCCGATCCATGCGGGAAGCGAATCCATCCATTGAACGAAGACTTGCAACGACCGTGCCATCGCTCTCAATTCAGAAGAACACGCATATGGGGATGCTAGCTCGCAGTTGATCGGCGTTGTAAACCCGACATGCAGGTCGGCACTGTGCCTGTTGCTGTCAGGAATGAGAATTTTCTGGCTTGGGCTGGCGACTCATCTTGATCGCTCGCGCCACCCGTGAGAAAGTCGTCCGAACCAAAAACATAGAGCGGATAGGGCGTATGCTTGCGCCTGCCTCCCTGGAGGTGTCGCTCTCGGCAGGGTTTGATCGGATCTCCTAGATTTGACCTCGCTTCTGATCACCCAAGCACGGATAATCTAATTGTAGCCCAGGCGGTTCTTGGTCGACTTTCAGCCACCTTCGTCAGTCGATGGAGAGTTGCGGTGGTGGATGAGCGCGGCCGATCAGATGTGCCTGTGCAGCCACTTCAGCAAGATAGTGATCCATCGCGCTTCGCGCGGTGGCTGTACCAGGGTGGCGGAAATTCGCGGAAATCCCGTCCTGCCAGCGACTGACCCATAGGTACGTCTCGCAAGCATCAGAGCTGCGGCTGATCAGAAATCTCGTCCGCCAGTCGGGCCAGCAGTCCGACCCAGGCACCGTCCGATTGTCCATGTAGGATACCATGAAACGGTCGCGCAGTGTGGTGCCGAGCAGCTCCATCGCCTTCGAAAACGGCACTTGAGCTGTTTTCTTGGCGCGCTTGAGCTCGAGCCGGGCGGCGTGCAGGATTTCAGGCAACGTATCGGCCACCCGGAAGCTCACCGGACTCATCCCGACATACCATCCAACCGAACGCATCGAGCGCAGATCGTACCGGGTGTGAAAGGGCGCAACGGCGTGGAATTGTCGTTGGTTCGCCAGTGTCTTTCCTGCCAGCGCCAGACAGGCGAAAAGTCCCGTCGCCGTGTTTCCGCCCTGAGCCCTGCAGCCGCGATCGAATTCGGATGCCCCAGCCGCATCGAGCAGCCACATTTGTCCGCTGCGCTGCACGGAACCCTCCGGCACATCGAATGTTAGCGGAAAGTCGGGTAATTGACCGCCGTTCGCCGCGATCAGCTCGCGCCAGTGGCCGATAGCGGGATGGTCATCGGTTAGGCTGGTCACTCGCTCTCGTTCGGCCTCGGCGTGATCCAGATAGCTGTGCGCCGCTGCCAGCTGGGGGGCCATTCCATGGATCGCGGCTGTGTACAATTCGCGGATCTCATACGGTACCAAGGCCATCGAGTAGGCATCGCTAACAGAGTGGTCGCAGGCGAGCAGGAGGCTCGTGGATGTCGGCCGGCTGATCGTCACAAAGACATACGCCGGCCAGCGCAGGGGGGTGGTCTCCGCGTCAAACAGCTTTTCCAGGAGCTGAGCAAAATCGTCGCCATCGACGCGGTCACCCACTACGGTTTTCTCAAGCGCCACCGCGCCCGGATCAATCGTTGTGCGATGAATTGCCGACCCATCCTTGGTCAAGCGGCTGCGTAATACCTCGTGCCGGTTGACCCAGCCGAGGATCGCTTTGCTTAGCGCGGCGGCGTTGAACTCGCCAGGCAAGTCGAATGCTGCGCCAAGCCAACCCGGTCGGCCATCGTCCGCAGAGCGAAGATGTTCCTCTTGAACATAGGACGGGCGGCGCGGGTCAGGCCGCCAGCTGATAGGGTCGGGGACGTTGACTCGCCACACCATGAGCCGGCCTGGCCGCCGATCAAGATCGCCGAACTCTTTGATGTCCATCAGCGGGTCCCTCGCAGTCACCGACGCAAGCTGCGCGTGTGGCGCAGCGGCGACCGCAAAATCCACACTATCGAGGCCGTGCCAAGCACGCTGCTCGCGAGCAATGTGGTACGCAGGCTCGTTGCAGCAGCGGCCGCGCCGCCAGCCAGCGCACCCAATGAGGCCAGTCCCCACACCACGCTGCGGATGCTCGCATTGACCCGGCCCTGTAAGTGCTGCGGCACCAACACATATCGAATGGGAACCTGCTGCACGTTGTAAATCCCTTGGCCGATCCACAGAATGAATTGGGAAAGTGCCACGCATGCAACTGCGGCCCACAAGGGTTGGGTGAGCAGGGTCGTCAAGCTCATTCCTCCGGCGCTCACCGCCAAACCGATCATTAAAATTGGGCCGAGGCCAATTGCCCGGCCCGCCCGCGGTGAGATAGCCGCGCCGATCACTCCACCAAGCGCGCCGATGCCGAGCACCATGCCGACGACCCGGCTGTCGAGCCCGAGATCCTTGGTCAGATGCAGCAGAAAGACCGCAGAATACGCGTTGTGCCAAAAGATGAATGTGCCGCTGGCCAACGTGACTGCCCTCAAAATCGGATTGCCGAACACGCTCGCCAGCCCCTCTGCCACTTGTCCGAGCACCGCGCTCGATGCGGCCTCTGAGCACCGAGCGCGACGCATCGGCACCAGCGACAGCAACGCGGCGGCAAGCAGAAACGAAACCGAGTCCGCCAGTATCGCGGTCGGGGCGGAGAATTCGTTGACGAGCCAACCGGCCAGGAACGGACCTGCCGCCATCGCGCCCGCTTGGCTGAGCTCCAATGAGCTCTGCGCCCGAACCAGCTCTGAGCGGTCGATGACGGTGGGTATGCACGCCAGATAAGCTACGTCAGCGATCACTGCGGCGATCCCAACCAGCATGCTTGTCATGTACAACTGAACCAGTCCAAGATGTCCAAGGCTGGCGAACAAGGGAATCGTGGCCAGCGTCGCCGCCATCACCAGATTGGCGGTCAAAAGGATCCGCCGATGCGGGAGGCGGTCCACAATGACCCCGGCCAACAGACTCACCACCAGGTACGGCGCCCGACCGCAGGCCAAGAGCAGTCCCGTTTGCGTCGGGCCAGCGTCCAGCCAGGTGATTGCGGTTAGCGGCAGCGCTAGCATGGTTACATTGGAGCCCAGCAGCGAAATAGTTTGGCCGACGAGCAACGCAAGATAACTTCGTCGCAGTCCGCGCAGCGGGACGAACCGGCGCGGGCGGCTCACGCGTCGCCAGACAGGCTACGAACCGACAAATATCCCAGTCGGCTCAGCTCACTTTCGGCGATCTGCTCGAACTCCTCGATCTGGGCTCGCGTCAGATCTTGGACGTAACGACCGATCCTGCCTTGGTGCAGCGGCTTGCCCGCAGCCTCGGCCGCCGGATGGCCGTGCGGTTGCTCGAACAATACGTGCTCGTATTCAGCGTGACGTAGCACGGCCTCATCCCAAGGCAGGCCGAGGTGATCCAGAATTCGGGCCAGAGTGGGACGGGGACTGCTTACAAGATCCTCGTAACGCACCTCGAGATAACGACCAGGCGGCGCAATTCGATGCGGCTGGGATACCACCTCGAGCCAACCGCGCGCGGCGTCGGCAACCGTTCGATATCCCCAATCAGGAACGGTATTCAGATGAGAGGCGGCAACGTCGCGGCCGTCCCGCACGATATGAACGAAATGTGCGCGCGGCCACAGCCGGGCGAAGTCGTCGGTTCGGGCGATCTTACGCTGTAGTTTCAAGCCCCAGCGCTGGGCCCCACTACGTGCTCGGCGCAACTCGCCGATCTCGTTGATAAGGCGGCATCGGGCGGCGAACGAAACAATATCGTCGCCCGTCTCGGCCATCACCTTGCTGACCAATTCACGGATATCATCGAAGTCGAGGCCGAATCGGCGGCACTGGACCACAAAATGCATCCCGTCATACCAGAACGGGTCGACAGTGTTTTTGGTCATGCCCGCGACCCGGAAATCGCCGGGCGCGAGCAGGTCGATCGCGCGCAAGATGTGCGGACCGAGATTGAGTGGTTCGAGGAAGTCTATCTCCGGCCCGACTACCAAATCCAGATGCGAATCCAGCACGATGCTCAGCAATGTGGTGCCCGAGCGGTTCTCGCCGCCGAGCAGCACCGGGGATGTGGAAAATGGATTGGGCAGCGGCATGGCCGTGTTCTCCGTTGGAAAATGCGTGCTCATCCGCAGCCGGGTGCGGTAAACCAGCGCCGAACCGCCCCCGGAGTGGCCACGAAATGGTCCCTGGCGAACCGTACAGCGGCTGCGACTGGATCCGGGTCGCTGCCGATGTTTTCCATGCGGGACAGCGCCGCCGGCAGAGCCTCTCCAGCAGCTTCGATGGCCGCCTGCACATCGGCGCCGGATAGCGCCGCCGACGGCATGAAGCGGCCGCCGTACTGCATAAGAAAGCCCCGCGCCCACATCTCCTGGAAAAAGGCGTGGCCAAGTTCAGCGTTGGCAAATACGACATCGAACATAGTCGGCCAGGCGAATGCCCATGCTGCGACCTGTTGTCTGGCGAAGACCTCGTTAAGCCCCTTGATCAGTTGATCGCCAACCTCGCGCATCCGAGCCAGCAAGGTCCCGTCGCGCAGCGCGTGCAGGGTGCTTAGTGCGGCCGCGAATGGGGTAACCTCGCGCTGGTAAGTGTTGCCCATGTATGTCTTCTCCGCGGCGGCGAGTACGTCCGCGCGCCCCGCGACTGCGGACAGCGCCATTCCATTGGCCAATCCCTTGCTTAGCGTGATCAGATCGGGTGTGATGCCGACCGCCCTATGGTAGCCGCCAATGCCGTAGCGGAATCCGGTCATCACCTCGTCAAGTATGAGCAAGGCGCCGTGCCGATGCACCAGCCTTTGTAATTCCTGATGGTATTCGGGCGGGAAGAAGTTGACTTCCGGAGTGATGATCACCGCGGCGACGCGCTGGACACTTGCCAGCTCGTCGAGCAAGTCTAGATTGTAGCGGAAATCCACGCTGTCTCGATCCCGATTGGGTAGCCCCATTTCGGGCCGGTCCTGCAACTGCCAGTCGTGCCAGCCATGATATCCGCTGGTAAGCACATGGTTCAGGCCTGTGAATGAGCGGGCAAGGCGGACGGCGGCGGTGGTCGCACAGGATCCCGTGCGGAAGAACATTGAACGTTCCGCGACGGGGAAGATCTCCGCCAACCGCTCGGCCAATTCGACCCGGTGCACGGACAGGGGGCCGGGCAATATGCCGCCGGTACGGCGCATCTCGGCGGCTGCGTGCTCCACGACCGGCTCGTATCCGGCTCCGAGCGGCGCAGCACCACTACAGGAGGTGAAATCGACATATTGCCTTCCATTGATGTCCCATGCATGCGCACCCGAGGCGCGCGTCAATACGACCGGAAAACGCCTATTGAGATCCCACTTCTCCGACGCGGTGACGCGCAACGCGCGGCGTAGTGCTGATCCGTGCGCGTCGATCACGGCCACAGTGGTAGTCGGGCTGGCGATGGACATGAGCCCTCTCCGTTTGATAATCATGCCCTTAGGCGAGCTGCGTGACTATTCTTCGAGCGATCCGTAACGCGTTCGCCTGAATGGTGAATGTCGGATTGACGCCTCCGGAATAGGGAAAGAAGCCGCCATCCGCGACATAGACATTGTCGATGTCATGCACCCGGCCCCAGCGGTCGACCACGGATTGGGTCGGATCGACACCGGCACGGCAGCCGCCATGCAGATGTCCGCTGCCGAACTGATAATTGGAATCCTGATAATCGACTTGTTTCACATCGGCCTCCGTCAGCAAGTTCGACGCACGTCGGCACAAATAGCCTAATCGGCGTTTGTCCAGCGGATGGGTCCAGTAATCGAGAATGATCTTCGGCAAACCCAGCCGATCCAGGCTGGTGGCAAGTCGGACCGCATTGTTGCGCATGGGTTGGTCGGCCGCCAGGAAATGCAGCCGTAGTGTTATCTTTCCGTCGCGGTCCGTGCGCTCAACCCGACTCGCTTCGTAGATCATTCCGCCGAGTCCCGAAGGAGCATCCTCGTCCAGGTAGTGATCGGAGATCGCAACGGTGGAGAATGGGCCACCGGCCGGGCGCGCGGGCATTGCACCTATTGCGGTGCTACCGGACACGTAGCCGCTGATTTTAAACGAGATGCCACTGCCGACCATGCCGGAGGCGTTGCCGATGCCGTTGGGCGCCGCCCGCTGAGCCGACCTTAGCAGTAGGGCGGCAGACTGCACTGCGTTGCCGGCGAGTACCACGCAGCGTGCGCGGATCCGAGCGCGTTGTCGCCTGAGAGTATCCAGCCATTCCACGGAATCCGCGCGGCTGACGTTAGCCAGATCGATGCGCACAGCCTTGCTGCCGAGTGCAACTGTCAGCGCGCCGGGCGGCAGCGCGACATCTGTGAACGGCGAGCGTGCGTCGGCCCGCGCGCCGGTAGGACACAGATGCTCGTTGCAAGTTCCGTTGCAATGGCAGGCTGGCCGGCCGCGATAGGGTACGGAGTTGATAGCCAATGGGGTGGGAAAAGGTAGCTGGCCTAGGCGTCCGCCGGCATCGGCGATCAGCCGCCCCTTCGCGCTGTAGTCATGCGGGGGCAGAACGGGAGGATCGCTCGGTGGTTCGTATGGGTCTGCCCCGGCTAGGCGGGCCACTCCCATGCGCCGTTCTAGCTCCTCGTAAAACGGGCGTAGTTCGGCGTAGTTGATCGGCCAGGTAGGGTCAAGCGCGTCTCCGGCCACGTGCGCTCGCGCGTCAAAATCTATGGTCCGATAGCGGAAGGCTATTCCGGCGTACAAAGTCATTCCGCCGCCGAGCGCGCACACGGTCCAGGGACGTCCAAACGGCGTCAACGTACCTGCCGCAGACTTCACCAGCGCGGTATCCATACCATCTTGGACGCTCGCCAGCGAGGCGTCGGGAGGAAGCGCCTGACCTTCCTCGAGGAGGAGCACTCGCAAACCGTGCTGGGCGATCTCGTATGCAACGGTCAAGCCGCTGGCACCACTCCCGATCACGCATACATCAACGATATCGGCCCTCATAATCCCACCTTTGGCAACAAATATCGACGATGCGCAATCGAAGTCCCATTCATCAGTGACCGGCTGCCTGAGACAGCTGGCATAGCCAACGATGAACGCGCGGCATTTGCACGATTACCCAAGACTGTCCGGTTTGGTTTCGTTCAGCTGATCAACTGCTGCGTATCATTGCGAACTACCGCAAGATCGTACAATGTGACGCTACGTACGATTCAAGACCATCCAAGTCGCAACCGCATGAATATGACTAATGGCTCTTCAGAAGCCGCGACACCATCGAATAGAACTATGGGATCAGGCAGTTGTCCAAATCCAGCTAACCTTCCGGATGTGGGTGAGAAAAACGTGTTTGCACGATGAGCGGGTGCTCGCGAGCTTTTTTGATTAAGCGTCGTCAAAAGGCCGTGCGGCTCGCGTTTTGCAGGCCGCCGGGACTATTGATCTCCCGAATTCTTCGCAACTCATCAGGCGCCGGCTAGCAGGAACACCAAAGCCGCACATCATGCGGCAAAAAAAGCCCGGCCTCATTTTGAGAGCCGGGCGGAAGTTAGTCTGGGCGAACGAGACTCGTCGCGCCAGCTCCCGTCGACAGAGGGAGGGCTGCCGACGGTTATTTGCGGCAAAGCATTCACCGCAAATTCCAAACACGAAAGGATCGATGTCGAAAAGTCTGGCGTAGATTTCCTTTTTACCAAGGCGATATTCGCCGAACACTGACAGCCCGCGATCATCTGTCATCGTCGCTCATTCAATCGGCATGATTTCGAAGATCCTCCTAAAGTAGCGTCGACCGTGTCATTGTCTCGCCTCTGCCGGAGCGGCCCCGCCAGATTGCCAGGGACCCTTCGCGTCCTGCTTTGAAATGCTACAACGTGACGCTAGGTACGAATCAAGCCGCTTGAGCTGCGGCGTGCACCATGAAAATCCACGCTCTCCCGATCTTTTACAGGCAGCTAAGTAATCCGCGATCCGCAAGGGTGCGGGGTCGTATCTGCTTAGGTGAATGGGCTTGCACAGGTGAACATTTGAGCGATTTCGCCGCACGATTTGTCGTACCCTCCGCAGAGATCACTACAGCGACGAAGTTCTGTGACGGCGACGCCGCGCAGGCGCGCAATGAGCTTTTGGTGCGGCAAGCAATACCCGTTCTATCGCCGGGGTGCGCGACCTATTGACACCTATCTCACCAGCTGCGTGGCCGTGACCATTCTGCGCGGTTCCCTTTGATGACGGCGCAATCCCGTCAGCGCACAGCCGCAGTCGCCCAAAGCGAAAGATGTCAATGTTCAGGAGCGCTTTGCTGACGTCGGCTCGGCTGACATCTTCCGTATCGCAAACAAACTCAATTCCCACTATGGGGTTGGCGCAATCGCGCAGCGTAGTCGGTGCGCCATTCTTCTCAATTGTGAGTGCGAGTGAATGGTCCCCGCTCAACCCAGGAGGGCGCGGACATCTTGCGAGATAAAACTGCGTGCGTGATGCGGACCGCCGCCGCACTGAGGAGCCTTCGAAAACTATGGAATATGACTGCGAAAGGTTCCGACGGAGCGGCGATCGAAGCGGCCCAAGATAGAGCGTGGTTTCTAGGTTGGTGGGCCGCGGATCAGCCGCGCAATTGAAGATCTCCTCGCGCAAGCCCGGACTCGAAGAGGAACAAAGCTTTATTGCGTGCCGTCATGCCAGGCGAGATTTTGTACGATGCGCTCAGATCTGTAGCCGCAATGGCACACTGGGCCGAGGTAGCGAGATCTTTGGATCGCTGCGTACAGTGTTTACTCGCGTAAAAATACGGGCTTTCTAGTAGAGTTCGGGCGTGGGATGTGCTTGAGCCGTCGTTCTTGACTACCTGCTCGGATTGAGGTCAAACATGAGTCATGCGGCTGGGGACCGCCATGAAGCATTGAAAGTGACGGAAGAAGAATGTGAGTTGGCGCGGTGCAGGCAGGAAATAGCCCGTCTCAAAGATCTAGTTGTGCAGCTTTCTCAACTGGTCTTGCGGCACGTCGCGGAAAATACCGAGGACCGAAAGCCACAGTGCAGGTGAGCCGCTTGGGCGTATGAGATAAATGACAGGGGATCGCAGTTAGACTTTCCGTTGTCATCGGCAGCGCGGCGTCCCCCGGGGGGAGGGGGGAGCGGCCCCGCCCTTGATTTCCATGGGGCGGGGCCGCAATTGCCAGTCGAACATCTTCGTGGAACGATGGGTGCCTGAGCTAACGCGCGTCGCGCGGTCCGATAGTCGAAACTCTCCATAAGCCGAAACCGATGACTGCAGTCCGGTGACTGCAGTCCGGCGAAGGGATCCCTCATCGTGCCCGCCGCTAAAACGTCTGCGTTGGGCCAAGTTATCGGCTCCCATTGAGTCCAGCCCGTGAGCGTTGAACCCGTGGCAGGCTAGTCGAGCGGGAATAGGATCGAAACTGCGCATGTGCGTGCCCGCTTTAGACCGATGGCGGTCTATGGACACCAAGCTGCTCGATGACGCGCTTTGATATCTCTGCTGGATCGCCAACCCCGCTTGCGCCAAGCTCGATGACCTTCTTGGCAATGATTTCGGCGATAGGGTCGTCTCGATCAACCAAGCAGAGCGAGCGCAGGGCCCGTGCATAGGCTGAGCTCAGACATTCAATTTCTTCCGGCCGTAGCTTGCTGCCTTGGAGCAGTCGACTCGATCGACATTGATCACCGTCCTGCCTCCTAAGGACGCTAACTTTGATGTCTCGCACTAAGATGCGTCAGAACGCGGTCGGGTTAGTCTCGCTATAGCCGCCTTTGTCGTCCCACCTATAAACGACATAGTCGAGCTGCTTGATATCACCCTTGGCGTCGTATTCCAGTGTGCCGATCACAGTGTCCCAAGAGCCCGCTTTGATCGTGTCCATCACCTTCTTTGGGTCGATGGTGCCGACTTTGGTTGCGGCCTGCATCCAGACCTGCACCGCAGCGTAAGTATAGAGCGTGTAGCCTTCGGGGTCGATATTCTTGGCCTTGAATTTATTGACGATCGCAGCTGCTGTCGACTTCTTGCGTGGGTCTGGTCCGAAGGTGAAGAGCGTACCTGCTCCAGCTGCGCCGGTGATAGAGGCAAATTCCTTGTCAGCCAACGCGTCACCCGACATGAGTACGGTCTTCAGGCCCTGATCGCGCATCTGGCGCAGGATAAGGCCCGCTTCCTGGTGATAGCCGCCGACATAGACGAGGTCGATACTGTCATGCTTCAGTCGCGAGACAATCGCATTGAAATCCTTGTCGCCCTTGTTATAGGACTCGTACATCTTCTCAGCGATGCCCGCCTTGTTGGGTGCCTTCTTCGTCTCGTCGGCGAGTCCCTTACCATAAGTGGTCTTGTCATTCAGAATCGCTATGTTCTTGCCGCTGAAGTGCTTCGTGATGTACCGGGCGGCAACCTGCCCCTGCTGGTCGTCGCGGCCGCAGACGCGCGCCACGTTCCATAGCTTGCGCTCGGTGAATAGCGGGTTGGTCGAAGCCGGCGTGATCTGCAGCACACCGCCATCCGCATAGGCTTCCGAGGCCGGGATCGATGACGAGGAGCAAAAGTGCCCAGCAACGAACGGGATCTTAGCGGCAGCGACCTTTTCCGCTACCGATCGCGCCTGCTTAGGATCGCAGGCATCGTCCTCGATGTCGAGGGTGAGCTTCTTGCCGAGTACGCCGCCTGAAGCGTTGATCTGCTCTACCGCCATCTCGGCGCCGTTCTTCATTTGGCGCCCGAAGGCAGACTCGCCCCCGGTTATTGGTCCGGCGACGGCGATGGTGATTTCCTCAGCCGACGCCGCGGTGAACATTGCAATCGATGCTCCAAGTGCAAAGCCGATCAGCTTGAGTGATTTCATGGGGTGGTCCTCACAGGGGGAACGCAACGGCGAGTAAGCTCGAGCAGAGCAAGGCGATCCCCAGCGGCGCTTGGTGCCAGGAAGCAACCAGAGATAAAGTCATGATCGCGCATCAAACAGTTCAATTGCACCGCCACGAGGGAGCAGGAGCCCACCTTGACTTGATGAGACCAGGTTCGGGAGCTATCGGCAGACAGTCCATCGCTCAGAAACAGTACATGACGATGTCGTTCCAGCAGGGCAACGAGCCGGCTCGCATGCGAATAGGCAACGATAACGCAAACTTCTCCGTCCCGTCTCATCTTCGCCGCGCGTCCGATCCCATACCGCCCACTATCTCAATGACGGCGTTGTCTTGCTGGACACTAACTGAACCGAGCGTTTATGAAAGGAATAGATCAATCCGGAACGTACAGAGCTTGTCGCGTCTGAAGCGCCGCCTCTTAGACCAAGCGGTCGGTCGAGCCGAAAGCAGAGACGATCGTTCAGGTCGTGCGCGAACATTGTCCCTTGGGGGCGTACAAACACTTCATGCTCCGACGGCGTGATCGCCTCGATAGCGCGCGCAAGGCAACCAGCACGGTCTCAAATGAAAGCAAAGACGAGCAGGCTCGAGCAGAGTAGCGCGAAGCTGGTTGCGGTCAGCGCGAGGAGGCTACCGGAGACAAGGTCATGATTGCCCATGAATCACCCTCGAATGCCATCTAAGAAGAGATCGGAGCGGCAGCTCGTCACTTTGAGCTTCGCAAGCAAATTATGCGGCTTTTGGTTGCGCCATTTCTGCGTTGTCCGGGTGACGCTGCATTTTTGCGGCGTCATTCGGCCTTACTTTGTTGAAGTTCGGCACAAGAAAAGCGGAGAAATGCGCCTTGGGCAAAGCTGACGCTCCTAACCCAAGAAAGTGTGTGTCTGCCGGACCAGCTCGATGACGCGGCCAAAGTGCTTGAGATGTACGGCCGGCCGACTACGAAGCCACCGAAGTTGCAGTAAGCGTGAGTTTTGAAAAAGAGTGTACAAAAGCCCGAACCTTTCGTCGCTTTCGCCGGAAATCTCCCCACGATTGTCGCTTTCTCGGTTCGACGCTCTCGCCGATTTTCGCGAGAGCAATGTACAGAGCGTCCATGTTGGGTACCGTTTTTTCGTGTGATGCGTGTCGATTACCGTCGTCCGGCCCAACCTACCCGCAAGCTGGGTCACTTGATGGGGCGAAGTGGCCGGCTACGGAGTGCCTTTGGCGGGTTTGCGATCTCCGCTCCCAGTTCGCCGGCCGCGCACTCGGTCGTGTCGTCGTTCGAGCGTACCGAGCCGAACGGCCTTTCCAGCATGCGACGGACCCGTACCGGCGCAGGGCCGACGTGGAAGTGAATGGCCCGCTGCTCTAATGTGCGTTCCGACCGCGTCGAGCGGTTCCGCGAACGCAAGTAGTCGAGCCAGGTCGGGCAGTGATAGCGCTCGGTCCACAATTCCGGATCGGCAATATCCCGCGCGATCGACCAGCCGTAGGCGCCGTTGCGCTGGCGAGACAATTGCACGTCTTGCATCACATTATGAAACGCTCTCGCATTCTCCTGTGCAACTCGGTATTCGATCTCGACGACGAGCGGGCCGCTGCGTCCGGTCAAGGCGAGTCGCACCTCGGGATCGGCGAGCGGCTCAGGCTCCTCACCCCGTGCGCCGATACGGGGCATGGGCAGCCAATGGCCGATGAGTGGTGAGGCGAGCATCAGGGCGGCCGACACCAGCAGCGCGGTTTCGACCCCGGCCGCGTCGGTCAGACGGCCCCAACCCCAGCTGCCGACGGCAATCCCGCCTGAGCTCGCCGCCTGATAAGCCGCAAGCGAGCGTCCGGCCACCCAGCGCGGCGCCGACAACTGCACTCCAATGTTGAATACCGCCCACACCATCATCCACACGGCTCCCGCCAGGACGAGTGCCGCTGCGGTCAACACCGGTTCGCGGCTGAGCCCAACCGCAGCCATCGCTGCGCCCATGGACAACGCACAGGCGCGGACCGCCGCCTCGCCGCTCAACCGCCGGCGCAGTTCGGTGATATTCAATGCGCCGACCACCGCACCCAGACCAAAAGCGCCAAGCATGATGCCGTAGGTCTGGGCGTCGCCATGCAAGAGATCGCGTGCTACCAGCGGCATTAGAGCGGTGATTGCACCGCCAACGATGCCGGTCACCAGACTGCGGGTCAGCACGATCTTGATCGACGGTGAATTGCTGATATAGCGTACGCCAGACACCATCGCCCGGCTCAATCTTTCAGGCGGTAAGCGCGCGGGCGCGCTCATACGTTTCCAGAGCAACAACGCGATAATCAGCGGCAGATAGAGCAACGTGTTGAGCGCGAATGCCGCCACTGCACCCGCAGTTGCCACCACGACCCCGCCGATTGCCGGACCTACGCTCCGCGCAATGTTGTAGCTGATGCCGTTCAGCGCGATGGCCGCAGGCAGCTGTGCTTCCAGCGGAACTTGTTCACTAACCGACGATTGCCAGGCCGGCCCCATCAGCGCCATACCACTGCCGACAAGGAGGCATAGCATCAGCAAGAGGTTTGGCGTGGCCAAGCCAAGCCAGGCGACTAACGTCAACCCGGTCGCCCCGGCGAGCGCCAATCCAAGGGAGGCCAGCGCCACGATACGGCGGTCATACATATCCGCGATCGCCCCGGCTGGCATCGATATCAGCATCACTGGCAGTAAGAGTGCAGTCTGCACCAACGCGACCTTGTCAGCCGACGACGTCATCTGCGTCATGGCCCAGGCAGCACCAACGCCTTGAATCAGGATACCGACATTAGACAAGAGGCTCGCAAGCCAGATGCGCCTGAAGGTCGCGTGCCGCAGCGGCGCCGTGATGCCGTCGGTACTATGCGTCTGGGCTTTGAGTGAATCGGTCATATCAACTCATGATGATCTACCATGATTTGATCTTGGTAGGGATCACAAGGATGTTCCTGTCGCGATATCGCCTTCAGATCCTGACGTGGCTGTGAAATGAGATGCTTCGATCGAGTTTGATTGAAAGTGATCGACTGCTTCCGTCGCCTTGCGCCTCATAGCAAAGGCAGCGCCGCACAAAGCCGGAATGGTCTCCAGCACCGGCGTGATATCTGCAATCTCCAATCGCAGTAGAATCGCCTTTCCAATCGTGCCGCAGTGGACGCTAACGATCGGATGATCTAAAGGCTGCCTCAGACCTATTCGCCCCAGCGCACTGCTTGCGTGGTCTTATTGATTGGGTGGGCTGGCTGGCAGCTGCAGACTTTGTACGAATCGGACAAATGCGCGAGATCTCTAAGCGCGAAACGATTTGCGTCGCAGAAGCTGAACGACCGAAACTCGATCTCGCCGAACTTCTCAATGCCTCCACACAGCTGCACAGTGATTATTATCGCTTGCCAGGTGGTTTCGCTTCAGTGTGGAGCATTGGAGGCCATCGGTAGGAGTATCGGGTTCTGGATCGAGCCTCTGTGCGCGTATTTCGCGCAGTACGTGGGACAGACTTCCAACCGCAGCGCCGCTGTGGCCTTGGTTTGGGAGCGGTTACGCGCTGCAAAGCAGACGTGTGTATTGTTCCCGTAGCCAGCTCACGCACATTCGGTTCAAGTCTACTCGAACGCGCGGGCGTTCTGATTCTCCTCTTCAGCCTGTTTTGTGTGAAGAGTGTCAGGATAGGCCGCCGACTTCGCTAAACGTTCGCGTGGCGCGACATCGCCCGACGCCCTGGCGAAGGCGTTTGTTGATCTATTCAAGGGGCAGAGGATAGGCAGTGAAAGCCCGCCGGAGCGGGGCCATTTGTCATGCGATGCATAAGGCGCGCTGCGTAAATTATGTGCATGATCGATCATCGTGCACCTGCGTGATGTAGGGCATTCGGGCAGCAACATACGGTTCGTGCCGCATCCCGCGATCAGACGTTTGTCGTCTTCTGCAGAGCTTCTCTTACTTGCCGGCCGTCTCTTTGAGCCGACCAATGATCGTTCTGGGGCCCGGCCGGCGTGCAGTATCACCGGCCCCAATTTCATCGCAGCGCCGACGAGCACGTATGCCATTCAACCGTCGGTTCGCTGGAAGAATATTGTCACCGCCCTCACAGGAGGCGCGAACGATGATCGCGTCGGCGCCGCACACCGGCTGCAGCGCGCGACCGGAGGTTTTGCCGATGAGGGGGCGCGTTATTGCCGCTTGCCGGCACACCGCTGGTTGCGTGCTCCTCACGCCTCTTCATGTTGTTTGTGGATGCCGATGCACATCCTCTCGCAACGCCGGCATCGGCGGCGCTTGCTGCGGCCTAACGCGCTGTTCTCGGCAGCACGCCTTTCCGCATCCTCAGATGGGACTGAAGATGGCTTCGGCCGCGTCCTGCACCGGCTGCCCCGCTGCGCTGGACCAGTGGTCGGATTGTCGTAGTTCACTCCCAAGCCTCATCAAGCTGCACTGCAGCCAGAGTCTTTCCTGCTTCTCGTGCCTGCTACGCCGAAACAGTGTTTCGGCATATGCGCGCATGCGGAATCGGTAAAGCAGTCGGTAGAAATGACAGGCCATGTGCTGCTCCTGGTCCATTTCGCCAACGAGGCGCTTTTGATCGCATCATTATCTTTCACTAAGCGCGGTGTTTGAATGCAATTTGGTCTCAGGTGACGCTTGATAGCGGCCTTGCAGCGTCGATTTTGGTGGATTTCATCCCGCGGATAGCGGTTCACGACATAAAGCCGCAGTCAGCAAATTCGATCTCCGCCATGGAGATCCATACTTGAGCTAGAGTTAGAAGCGATGGACAAGCAGGAATGTGACGAAGATCAAGTCGATATCGTGCCGCACCTGGTGTCATTTTTACGATCAAATCGCCGTCTCAGTTGCCCCGAGAACTCGTGCAAGCCACGATAAAAGCATCCAGCAGGCTTTGAAGACTTTCGACCGCTACCAACAATCTATCCGATTCTTCGCGTTCTGTTGTGCCGAGTGCATAGGATTCGCGTAGGCGCCTGGCGTGGTTCACCCTTTCGCGGCCGTTCGCGGCTCGCTTTTCGGCAAACTCTAGCTGCGCGGGGTCATGACCGAGCTTGTCCAACTCGCCGAGCAACAACTTCGTGACCGCCTGTCGCTCATGGTGGGTGAGATCAGTGCTGTAGAGCACGCTGAGATAGCGATCGATGTTGGCACGCGCGACGTACCCGTACATGTCGCCGGTCTCCTATGTCCGGGACGGACCTTACGTAAGGGATTTATTGTACCGCCCAGTGGCATGGAGCACAATAATTGTTACTACTTGAGCCCGCCATTGCGGAACGGCTCGGCTATTCGCGTCCGATGACCATGACGCGCACGGTTCAGGACTACTCTTGTGGTCCACTTTGAGCACGTCCACGGTGATAGCAATGTGCATTCGTCTGTTTCGTACAAAGCTTGCACCCGTTTTCTGGACTACCCACATCCGGCAACGGCGCCAGCACGTTTTGCCAGTACCAAGTCGCGTGTGGTTTGGTCCACAATGAACTTTGCTACTCGCATATCACTTTGTGCGCGGCTGCCGCGACGCGCGCCGAGGAGATCGGTGATTTGGCGCGCCGAAGTTGGGGTATCGTCTCGCGAGCCCCGGGGTCCGCAGCGTGCCCTTATGATACGATTCGATCACACTCGCCGAGCGAACGCGCGTTCGTCCGCTGTGTACGAAGTTTGCGCACGCCTGAGGATGCGCGATCTGCCAACATAGCTACGCGAGGGTGGGATGGTTCGCATCGTACCTGGTTCACTCTCTCGGCGGGCGTTCGGGGAGGGCTTTTTAGGTGCGGACAATTGGGGCGCAGATGTCTCCGCGTGACGCATGTCGAGGATCGCGTCGGGATGCTCGTCCTGCTTGCTCATTCACGTTACGGGACGAAGTCAAGGGCGTGCGATTGATGGCGCCGCTGAGCGATCCTGGTGCCTTGGTCGCGACGGTTAGAAGCGAGAGGCAGCCGAGCATGAGGCTTGTTCGCCGAACGGCGGTCCTATTACCGATGGACTGGAGGCGCCCCTGCCTCTTCGGTCGGTGCGCTTAGATTGGCTTGCAGATCCGTCGCACCCTGCTGACACAATCCGAGATATGTGCCACGAAGGCTCGATCGATGGCGCCCTGCTGCAGGCGTTAGGATAATTGATCAATGAATACGCCGCTTAATGGTTATGTAGCAGCCCTAGAAGCCTTGAAAGAAGACGATCGGCTGCGCGGCTTCAAGCCGCGCACAGGGACCGATTTTGCTTCAAACGATTATCTGGCGCTGGCGAGCGCGCCTCGTATGAAGAAAGCCCTGTGCACCGCGCTCGATGCCGGCACGCCGATCGGAGCTGGTGGGTCACGGCTCCTGCGCGGTAATTGTGAGGAGCACGAAGCTCTTGAAGCGGAGGCGGCGCGGTTCTTCCGAACACAGACGGCGCTGTTCTTCGGCGGCGGTTACATCGCAAATTTTGCTGTTCTAACGACGTTGCCGCAGCAGGGCGATTTGCTTGTTCTCGATTCGCTCGTACATGCCAGCATTCATGAAGGCGCACGAGCGGGCCGAGCCGAGTTCCGGATAAGCACTCATAATGACCTCCAGTCGGTCGAAGACACGATTGGCGACTGGCGCGCCAGGGGCGGCAAGGGGCGCGTCTGGATCGTGGTGGAGAGCCTCTATAGTATGGACGGAGACTTCGCGCCGCTTAAAGATCTGGTCGCAATCGCCGAGCGCTGCGAGGCGTTCCTGGTTGTGGACGAGGCTCATGCCACAGGTGTTTACGGCGAGCAGGGACGGGGGCTCACCGCGCCCTATGAGGGGCGCGAAAATCTTTTGGTAATCCACACCTGCGGCAAGGCGCTGGGCGCGGCGGGCGCGCTTGTCACGGCTTCCGGCGTACTGCGCGACTTCATGGTCAATCGGTGCCGTCCATTCATTTTCGCCACCGCGCCATCCCCCCTAATGGCCGTCGCGGTGCGAGAGGCGATCTTAATCTTGCAGGAGGAGCCTGAGCGGCAACGACGTCTAATCGATCTGGTCAACTTTACACATCGGCAGCTCGTTGTGTGCGGTCGCGCGAGTTCTTCGAACTCACAGATTATTCCTTATGTTGTGGGCGACAACGCTCGCACGATGCGGCTCGCCTCTGCACTCCAGGCGCGCGGCTTTGATATCCGTGGGATACGGCCGCCAACGGTGCCTGTGGGAACGGCACGGTTGCGGATCTCGCTGACACTTAACGTCGGGCAGGATGATGTATCCGACATGATCGATGCGTTGGTCGAAGAGACCTGGGGCGTGCAATGCGGCCGCGCAAGATGATTACGGGATCGGCAAAACGGTCTTCAAAAGTCCGCGCCGACGCACGCAGATGCTCCTTTTTGAAGGGAGCACTTCGGAAATCAAACTGACAAGGCTCAGCTACGCAGCGCTACCAGCGCTCTTTGATGGCATTCTCAAGACGTCCATCGATCCTTGGGTGCCAGGCTCGAGGCGTGTCAGCGAAGGCCCAGAGGACTGTTCTGCGTTCTAGCCGGTAATCGCAACTGTCGCGCGAAAAAGTTCCGGTTTATTGCGGATCCAAGGTATGGTCTTTAAAGCGGATCCAGCGATGCTTCGTTTCCAAGACTGGCACTCGCTTCGTTGGTTGATGCAGGAGAGACCGTCCGATGCCGTCGCGAGCAACAGTGTTCCTTACATCAGCCGGATGGGCAGCCGTCGCGGTCGTAATTCTGCTGTATGTGATCTTCAGCCCCAGCTGAGCCGGGGACCCTCAACGGGCCATCTGATTCGATGCCATGACGGATGATCCGGCGAGGCTGTTTTGAGGGTTGTCCCCTCGCCGAGAGCGGCGCTTAGATCCCAACATCCGTTGCCGCGCATCTGCGGCTTCAGTCAACTGTGTTGGCCATGGCGTTAACGGAAGGCATGGAACTGTCGGTCACGACAGGAAATTTCGTTGGTGCTGGCTGCGCGTTGCCAACATAAGTAGGTAGAGTATGAGGAGGATAAAGAGCTCGCGCATACAAAAAGATATTCCGAAGTTGTATGTCAATTGTGGAGCGGATCACATCCGGTGCATTTATCGATGGACGAGCGAATTTCGCGGACTCAACCGAAGCCGCGTTAGGCATTCAAACGGCTGCGAAGGTGCCAGGGTCAGTTCAGCAGATCGACCTTGCCGCTGTCGAGCCGGTACAGACCCCCGACTACTTTTAGTCTGTTCTGCTCAACTGCCGCGTTCAGAACCGGGCCTGCCGATTTAAGTTTATCGACGTTATCGACTACGTTCTGCCGGATGGCATTGGCGAACGCATCACCGGTTTGCTGGCGGGATTCCCGTACCGCAGGCGCAAGCGCAGCGACGAGCGATGGAATATGTCCCGGCGCCGGCTTGTCGTCGTTGAGCGACTTGATCGTGGCGTCTATCGCGCCGCAACGATCGTGCCCGAGTACCAAGATCAATGGCGTGTTCAGCACAGCGACCGCGTATTCCATACTGGCGACCGTGTCATCGTTGGCAAAATTGCCGGCGAGGCGGCAGACAAACAGGTCACCAAGTCCGCTGTCGAAGGCAAGTTCAGGCGCTATGCGAGAATCGGCGCAGCTCAGAACCGCCGCATATGGATTTTGTCCATCGACTAAAGCCTGACGCTCGCGCTTGAAATCGCCGCCTCGTGATGTGCCCTGGACAAACCGGTCATTACCTTCGACTAGCCGCCTCAGCGCAGCATCCGGCGTGAGCATATTATCCGGCTTGGGTGGCTTTTTTGCTTCCTTCGCGTCAACTATGTTGTCGCCAAGCGGCATGCCAAGCGCCGAAAACGCCAACAGCGACAGCAAAAGTGACCGGCGCGAAGGCTTTATCGTGAGCGCGCAAGATATATTCGGGGAATGGTCGGCATGCATGCGTGTCGCCTTATCGCGCGGCTTTACGCCATCCCGTGGCTTCAGCCTCCGCTTCGCTGCAGAGCCAGCGTTCACCCTGCTTCTTCGTCATGTCGATTTGTCCGTAACCGAATTGCCCGGGCAAGTGATAGATGCGCTCGCCGTTGCCGCCCACAGTGCCTTTTATCAGACACTCGGGTGAGGGCGGGTCCGATGCCAAAGCGGGTCCGAGCAGGAGCTCCTGGGCATCGGTCGGTACCGAGCTCGCGCCAATGATGATCGTTCCATTGTTGCGGTGACGCCAGTCCCAAGGCGTGATGAACGCCCCCGACCATAGGCCGGCATAGGCATGGCTCGCCACAACCTCATAGACGGCGTAGATATGGATATTTCGACCCCATGATAGTGCCCAACCCGAGCGTACCATCCACGCGTTCACGTCCTCGCCTGCGATGAAGCAGCTCCCGAGTGACCTGCCGTACTCATCTCGCCCGGTGGTATGACAATCCCACGTTCGTCCGTTCGAATGCTTGATAAGCTCATCGCGAGCAGCGATGCCGCAAGCCCATTTCTGACCGTGGGCGTCGAGGCAAATCTGATCCGTCTCCGGCGCGTCGATGCCCGAGAGCCGAATTTTAGTTTGCTCGATCTCAATCGTATTGCCGTCGACGATGCGCGGAGGGCCGCTGAGTTTCGCTGCGCAAGCCGGAGATGTGATGACAGCGAGCAATGCAGCCATCATTGCGCGGTGTTTCATCCCGACGGCCTTTCTCTCTTGGTCCATCCGTTCAGCACCACGTGCAATCCGGCGTCGCTACATTCGCCTGCTTGATCGCACCATGTCTGCTATTTGGCCTGTGTTGCATCGTTCGGCGTTGGTTGGTGAAATCTTGGTTGTGATTTCCAACCTACGCCCTGACGTGACGTGAGGTTCAAGCGATTTCTTCCAGGATAAGTGTTGCGGTATGCCGGCCTCGACCGTCTCTCTCAGTAGGCGCGCACCGCACAGTGCTTGACCCCAGCAGGAAAATCATCGGCGGAGCGTTGAACTCGCCCGGCGTCGGTGTAGTCGAAAAGCCAACCGAGTTGCTCCCGGAAAGCGAATGCCATCAAAGCAAATGAACCTGGCTTACAGCGCGTTCGCGGTCACTCTCTTTGCAGCCCACGATCTATCGACTTAGAACCGCGCTGGCATCTGTTCACGCAACATGCGCTTCAAGATGAAGATCGCGCTTGGCGATGGTGCTCATCTCCACACCCTGGATGGTCGCCGTATCATCGATGCAATCTTACAGACGTTGCCAACAGCTTATCGCTTGCGTACCAGCTCGAGATCGGTTCGCGGAAAGTTGTCACCCTTGTGCAGCAGTGGCGCGCGATAGGTCTTGGCGCAGGCATAGGCGAAACAGTCGCCAAGATTGAGCTGGGCCGAATGTCGCCCCTTTCCGAACCGACCGAACGCCATAGCGGCGGTCAATATCATGCCGTCGGCAATCGCGCACACGCGGATGGATGCGGCGTCGAGAAATTCCCGCACTGCGGCCTCCGCTTCCGGCGCACCCCATGCGTTGACGCGCATGAGAGCACAGACCGTTTCATATACTGCGATGGCTGAGGTGAACGGCGCCTTGGCGTCGGCAATTGCCATGACGAGCTCAGCCGCGTCCGGTTCGCGCAGCAAGATCGCGACCAGGGCTGAGGCATCGATCATTATCAGACATCACCGGACAGATCGTCGAAAAACGCCTTGTCGGCGGTCAGACCGGTTTTGGGAGCGCTGGCGATGCGATCAAGCAGCGGTTGCAGCCGGTCCCAGTGCGGCGTCTTTAGGCGCTCACGCTGAATTTCATGTTCGCAAGCCTCGCGAATGCAATCGAGGATCGGCTTGCCTTTGAGTGCGGCGGGTTCGCGAATGATTCGGTCGGTCTCGCGGTCCTTAACGTTGTAGGCCATGGGTACCTCTGTTCGGGGTATCCATGCCTTAGGTACCTGAGCAGGGCGCATTTCCAGACTCGGGTCAAGTATTTGATATTACGACGTTATCTCATAAAGTGATGCGGCAGGGACGAGCCGCCAAGTAGCAGGTCCTCGAGCTCAGCCGGGTCTTCGAAAGTCCCGGCATTGGAACGAGGTGGATACGTGGACTCCGGTGAAGCTCTCGACAGTACGTTCTCAGGACGTTATATTCGAACATAAACAGAACGACCGCCCGCCGCCAGTTGTACCCTCCGGTCCCTCGCGTCAAAATTCAATAGGATTTTCAATATATTAGCTTGTTCCGATCTGGCTCGGGCATGTTCGATTGATGGAGCTTCTGATTGGCATTGTTTCGCCATTTGCACGACGACGCGTTCCTGGCCTTTTCGCGGGACCACAAACATCTCTACGCGGCATGTCTGCTGGATCTTCATGAGCGCTTCTTCTCGGGCGCGCCCGCTTTCCCTGCGCCGCAGCAGGTCATTCACGCGATCTACGACGTCATGCGGGCCAACCCCGCCTTGTGGGACGACGGCGACGATTTCGGCGCGCTGCCTGAAATGATCTCAGCGCGGCGCCGCCGCATCCGCAAGGTCGACGTCGCACTCACATCCGAGAAGGGAGACAAGGCGCTCGGCCTGGCGCGCCAACTTTACACGCGGCTCGTCGCATGGGGATGGCTCGAGGAGGAGGAGTACGGACTTCGGGTGACCGTGGACATGGCCATGGGACCCCTGCTGGTGATCCAGCGTCTGGCGAGCCTCAATAAGGACCTCTCCCAGCGATTCGGCGGCTTGATCGTGCAAATCCGCCTTAATCTGGAAGCCGTTGAAAAGCTCACACCCGAGATTACCGACCGCAAGCAACGCGAGGCCGCACTCGCCGTCCGCGAGGCGCGCAATCAGGCCGATCAATTCACCAAGAGTCTGCGGGCCATTTTGGCTGACCTCAAGCGTATCCGACGGACGGTCATGGAATCGAAGACCGTGGGCACCCGGCTGGAGGCCTTTTTCGAGGAGTTCGTCGACCAGCTGCTGCTGAAGGATTTCGAGTCCATCCTCACCGTCAACCATCCGTACCGCTTTCGCGACGCGATCGTGGATCTTGCTCGCAGAATTTCCTACACGTCCGAGACGATGCAGGTGCTCGCCGAGGAATACGCCGCAGCAAGCATGGCGTCCGATCTCGAAGAGGGGCGGATGGCTGCGGCTGACGATTTGTTGGCCATCGAAAGCATCTTCGAGCAGATCGGCGAGATGTTCGATCGGATCGAGACCTTCCGCAGACAGCTCGAGTCACGTGTTCGAAATACTATCAAGTACGCGGAGCGTGGAACACAGGGACTCGTCGGGCGCGCCGGCGACCTGGTGCGGCGGCTCGACGCTCTGCTCCGCAAGGGCAGGCACAACGAGGCAACCGTCGAATGGAACGTTGAGCCACTGCGGTCGCCCTGGTCTGAACACCATCAGGCGCCGGCTAGACAGCCGCGCCGCCCTGTCGAGGCAAGAGAACTCGCCGGGCCGCCGTCGGATCCGCTCTACGAACTGCGGAAGCAGCTTCGCCTGGAGTACATCGCTCGCATCGCGCCGCGTCCCGAGGACGTCAAAAGATTCCTCGAGGGGCAGGTTCCTCCGTTCGCGACCAAGGAGGCGCGCTTCATGCAGATCGGCACCGTCGACGATTTCCTCGCCTTCGACTGCGCCCGACGTTATGCGCTAACCGGCGACGTGCCCGCGCAGATCGCGGCTGGCTTCGATCTGGAGCCAAGCCCCGACACGCCTCCGCACGATAGCGAGTGGCTCAGGTGCGCGAACTTCGTGGTCAGACGATCGGGTACGACGGCGAAAGGCAGAGCAGTCCATGCTTAGCGAATTTGACAACATCGAGCGCTCCGCCGGTGCGGAGAAGGCGGCCGATCTTCGGAAGGCGTTGCATTTCTTGCTGCGACGACAATTCGTGTTCCCCGGGACCCTCGCACCGGGACGGTCTACAACACGATGATGGATGGCCGCTTCCGCGACGTGGTCGACGGCTTCTTCGACAGTTGCGGTTATCGCGTCCATCGCGATCCGGAGGCGCAGTGGGCAGGGATCGTCGCGATGGACGAGGACGTGCCGCTGCCCCGGATGAAGCTCGACGAAACCATCGCTATGCTCGTGCTGGCCGCGTACTGGCAGCAGGAAGTGAACGTCGGGGCTGTCGAGGACCGAGCCGTGGTCGTCGCGACGCTGAACGACCTCTTCGATCGGTACCGGGAGATGGCGCAGCATAGTGGGGGCGGCGCCATCTCCGCAGCCCGCTTCCGCGACATTCTGCGTGAGGCCGCCCAGCGTAGTCTTGTCGAGATCGGTGACTTCGACGACGAACAGCAGGACTGGGAGGTCAGGATCCGGCCGATGATCAAGCTGATCAGCGGCGGTGACGCGCTCCAAAGGCTCGAGCGCTACGTCAAAAGCGAGGAAGCCCGCTTTCCGCAGGTCGCGGGAGATGACGCATGATGCAACTGCGCCACCTGACTATGGTGAACTGGCACCTATTCGATGTTGCCGACATCGAAGTGACCGGTCACGTGGGCGTGCTGGGTGAGAACCGCTCCGGCAAATCGACGATCCTCGATATGGCGCAGGTCGTCCTCACCGGTGGCAACCGACGCTTCCTGCGCCTGAACGCGGTCGCCGGTGACGGCGGAAGATCGCGCGGCAGCTCGAAGCGCAGCGTCGTCGACTACTGCCTCGGCACGCTCGGCGAGGATCAGCGCCGGCGCGACGAGGCGCGCACCTACATCGCGCTCGGTTTTGAAGACACGGACGGAGCGCGGCCTTCCGTCACCATCGGCATGGCGCTCGAAGCCCGGAAGTCCGACAGTAGAGAGACCGTGCTCGCGCTGTTCATCGCGGTCGGCGCGGTGCTCACGTCCAATGACTTCATCGAACAGCGTGGAAAGGCACTATTTCCAGCGCAATGGGAGGACGCGCGCGCCCGAATCATCTCCGCCGTCGGCGAAGGTAATTTCGTCAATCACCGCGATCGGGCGAGCGATTATGTCCGCGAGTATATGCGCCATCTCCTGCCGCACTCGCCGTATGGCGAACAGAACGCCAACGCGCTGCAGAAATCGATCGTCAACGCCATGACGCTCGACCACAACCAGACAGCCACGCAGTTCGTGCGGAACTACATCCTTGAGGACAGCCCGATCGGTATCAAGGAACTGCGCGAGTCGATTCAGACCTACCGCAACATTAGCGACACGATCCGGAAGATGCGCCTCAAGCTGGAGGCACTGAAGGAACTGAAGGCTATTCTGACCGCGCTGGAAGAGGCACTGGAGACCAAGTTCCGCGAGCAGTGGATTGGCAAGCGCGCGGAGTGGCTCGCCGCCCGCGCTATCAACCGTGACTTCAGGGTGAGGCTCCGGCTCGCGAGCGCGCAGCGCGAAGCCGCGGGCGGCGAACTGAAATTCTTGAATGAAGACATCAGAGCGATCGACGATGAGCTGCAACGGCTTACCGAGGCCATCGCCGAACACGACGCCAAGACTGGCAGGAAGTCGCTGCAGCAGACCGCCGCGGTGGCGGAGCAGTCCGCGCAACGCGCTGCAGCTGATTTCAAGGCGCGCATCGACACCATCCGGCGCCTGCAACCGTTGTGTGCCATGGGCGGGCGCGGCTTCGACGATTTCATTCCGGCCGTGGACCGGCTGCTTGCCGCTGTAGGTGCCGCCTCGGTTGGGGCCGTTTCCGACGAACTGGTTGCGGCCGAAAACGCCCTGACAATCTTGGGAGGGCAACGACTCGCGAAGATCGACGAAGCGCGTCAGGAGGTCATCGCAAAAGCCTCGCAGTTACGTACCCAGCGGGATGACTTGATGGAGCGGGTCCGGCAGCACGCCTCGGGAGGGGCGCGCGCGCACCTCGAGCCGGACACCGAGCGCTTATGTCTCCGGCTTCGCCAAAAAGGCATGGCGCCGCGTGTCTTGTGCGAACTGATCGAGGTCGCCGAGCCGGGTTGGACGGGTGCCGCTGAGGCGCTTCTTGGCCGCGATCGCGATGCGGTGTTCGTCGACAGGCCGCATATCGGCGATGCGACCGCGATCTTCAAGGAAGGGCGGCGCGAGTTCCGGCGCACGTCCCTGGTGAGCCTCAACAAGCTGGAGCAATTCAGGGCCAAGCCCGAGCCAGGAACGTTTCCTTCGATCTTCCGCACGGAGGATCCGGACGCGCTGTCGTTTATCATGCGCCGGTACGGCTCCGTGCGCCTTGCGGACACCCTGGACCAGTTCAACAGGCCGGGCCGCGCCATCATGAAGGACGGCCTCTACGACGATGGCCTGGTCCGCACCCATCGATCAATCGAGCTTTCGCAGCACAAGATCGGCAAGGCTGCCCAGGCGAACGCGTTGCGCGCGCTGCACGAGCAGGCGGACGAGCTGGAAGTATCGCTACGCCAGGCCGCGAAGGAAGCCGAGATCGCTGACGGCGCGTTCATGGCGCTGAAAGCCCTGTGCGACGCGCCCGCAGGCGATCTGAAGACCTGCGCTGCGGCCTTCGCCGCAGTGCAGGCTAAGATGGCAGATGCTCAAGCGAAGCTCGCGGCTCTGGACGACGCCGGCGACGGCGGTCTTCGCCAGAAAAAACGTGCCCAGCAGCAACTGAAGGACCGAAGGATCGCCGAGCGCGAGACTCAGCAGACTGCCTTCAACAAACACGACGGCGACGTCCGGGCGGCGAAGAGTAGGCTCGGTGACGGCGAAAACGTACCTGGCTCCGAACTCAATCTGAAGATCGCTTGGTCGCTGTTCGTCAAGAATCTGCCCCTCTACTCTGCGTCAAAAGGCCGACCGGTATATCGGGCGCGCCTTGACGCCCGCGCTCACAAGAACGAGGCCGACCGGCATCGCAGCATGGCTGAGAAGGCCGTCAAGGACGCCGACGCGGCGAACGACGAGCGCGGTCGGATCGAACGGCAGGTGCGCGAGTTCCTGGACGGCTATTTCGACACTTTCGGCGTCAGCTCCCAGATCGGCATCGAGAGCGAGCCTCTTCAGGAGGTCAAGCCCTGGATGGCGCAATTAATCGAGGAGATAGAGTCCAACGAATTGCGGCAGTACGAACGTCAGGCGCGTGACGCGGCCGAGAAAGCGTCCATGTTACTGCGCGGTGAGTTCATTAATGCGCTCTCGGCTCGGATCGGCAAGATGGAGCGTGAGCTCCAGTCGCTGAACCGCAGCCTCTACGCGCACCCCTTCCACAATGAACGATACTCCTTTCACCGTACCCAGGTGGTGGAATTTCAGCCGATCTTGAAGATCATCGAGATCGGCAAGACCTCTCCCGAGGCGCTCGACATGCTCTTTCGCGGAGACGTATCGGATGACTTCCCCCACAAGGACACGATCCTGGCACTCGAAGCGCTGCTCGAAGATCCCGATAAGGACTTCACCCAGTTCGAGGATTACAGAAATTTCTACACCTTCGAGATCCACATGGAAGACGTCGGTACCGGCCGCTCGACCCGTTGGGAGCAGCGCCGTGGCACCGGATCAGGTGCTGAACAGCAGGTTCCAATTTACGTCGCCATCGGCGCCTCGCTTGCGGCCGTCTACGGCAGTGCCGAGCGTCGCGCCGGCAAGCCGGCAGGCTTCGCGCTTGCGATGTTCGACGAGGTCTTCTCGAAAATGGACGGCAAGAACCAGCGCCAGATGATGAGCTTCTACAAGAATCTCGGCCTGCAGTTTGTGATTGCCGCGCCTTTCGAGAAGCGGGTCGCGGTGCTAGAGCATATGGACACCATCGTGGAGGTCGATCGCATCGGCGAGCAGTCGAGGGCAACGGTCGTCTCGTTGAAGGAAAAGGCCAAGCGCGAACTGCGTGCGATCGATCCGGACCTGATGACCGCCGACGACCTTGCCGCACGTCTGGCCGCCGAGTAGCCATGGTGCGTCGTTTCAGTGAGGCGAACGGACTACTGAACGATCTGCTGGATCGCTACGAAGGTGGGAGCGCCAACCCCATCGCACATCCCGACTATGACGCATTTCCCAACGTGGTGGCTGCTGACGTCTTCCTGAGGCAGATCGCGCGGGCCGAGGCGGTCGGCGCCGTTAGTCTCGCAAGGGGACGCGGAACCAGGCGGGATCAGATTGTGCACGTCAGACTTCAAGCCGCGGACGCGCTCTACCACTATCTCGGACGCGTTCCGGCCGCTCAGATCGCCCAAGAGGCTGGTAGGCGCCTCTGTGCGGACATCGCGCTGGATTGGCGCTTGGTGGAAGCGGCTGCCGCGATAGCGGAAACTTGGGGGCGAGCCAAGAGCTGGCACGGGTTCGCCTCATCCGATGTGGACAAGCTCCGCGACGCCTTCGCCCTCGCCCAAGCAATTCTGGAGAATAGGCATTTGGATGTCGATTATCGGACCTTCTCGCGAAGAACGGTCGGCGATAGCAAAGCCCTCGAACGCGTCGAAGGCGCGGTCGTCCGACTTCTTGGGGGAATCCTCGAGCTCCCGCCCGGAGCGCGGCCCCGCGAGGCGCTGCGGACGATCGGACTGGAGCGCTTCGCGCCGCCGCTTCTCATCGCGGGAAGGATCGATCTCGATGGCGCCGATTTGTCCCAGATTTCTCCACTCTATCTAGGCATCCCGCCCAAGGAGGCGGATCGCATCCGTTTCCGGCGGCCACCAGCCTACCTTCTCACCATCGAAAATTTCGCGAGCTTCAACAGACATGTCGCCGAGGCCGATCCAGATCGAGAGGGAGCGACGATGTACGTGGGTGGATACCCCTCTCTCGCCACCCAGCAGGCGCTGCGCATGATTACGCAAATGGTGTCTGGAAACACGCCGATCTTCCACTGGTCAGACATTGATCCGGATGGGACGTGGATATTCCACACGATCGAGCGCGCAGTCGGACGTCCGATTCGACCCCACCTCATGAGTGTCGAAATCGCCGAAAGATCGGGGCAGGTGCCACTGAGGAAGGCCGCTCCGGCGCGGTGTCCACCAGACTCCGGTATTGCGGTGCTCGCGGCCTATTTAGCAGGAGACGGAGCAAAGACGCTTGAGCAAGAGGAGCTCAATCCCGTCTTACCGGATCCTACCGCTCCGCCGTGAGCGTCGGTAAAAACCAAGAACGGTCGGTATCATGGAATCGAGCACTGTCAATTCCTCCTGCAAGGTGTCCGAAAGTGGGATACTCTCTGTGATCGGCGACGACCTTGGCGATCTTCGAGAGCATAACCACACGGCCACGCTCACCGACTGCGTGGCGGCCGTCGAACAAGAAATAAGATGGCCCCGTCGCCTTGGTGCCGCGAAATATTTCGCCGGCGCTCGTCCGTGATTATGTTCGCTATCATTTCTCAACAACAGCTTGCGACGTCTAGCGCTCCACCAACTGTATTCCGCTCAACCTCCACCGGTATTGTGGGCACCGTCACGACCTGTTCGGTCGCGGACGGGATCTTGCTGAATTGCTTGTGCGCAACGGTCTTGCGTTGAATTGGCCCGAATATTCGGAAGGGCAGATACCACGAAGCTCAGCACGAGGTGCGCGTGGCCCAGGGTAGCTGGGAGGGTAGCTATGTCGAGCCGATGGCTTGATCGTGCATGCGCCGCCCGGTTGGACGAATTCCCATCCCAGGCGCCAGCCAGTGCGAGGCATCAATCTCCGACATGCGTCATCGCACGCAGGCAGCTTACTCTGGTGCGGTTTGGGCGACTCATTACGCATCGTTCTCAAGCACCTCACTGCACAATGGGAACGAAATGGTTGCAGCCAGCCGTGAATTGCCGGTCTCTTGTTACGGGCTTGAAGTGGACGGCCGACTCGAAGCCGAATTTACAACGAGAGACGGCGCCCGGGCGGGTAGGGAAGAATTAAAGAAGCGCTTTCCCATGCTTCAGATCAGGATTTATGACGCGCAGACGAATGCGCCCGAGGAAATCTAGATCCTCCGTCTCAATTCTACGGTTCATCCATTGCGCATGGCTGCGGAGCTCCTCGCCGGGGATACTCGGGAAAGGCGCCCGCCGCCATCAGGAATGCCGGCGTCGCTATCACTGCCCCGTTCCCGGGTACCCATTTAACCGGTCTCGTCGCTGCACTCGGTCCCGCGTGCCGCCTTCGGCGTCGCTATGCTCACGCTCCTGCGGGTGCCATTTTCCGTTGAAGCGATGCGCTGCGCGCACGCCTGCTGGGCGAAGTCCCCTGCAGAATGGGATTTCGAGCTGGCCTCGTCGCAGATTGGCGTCCGCGCACTGCGTATGTGCGGGGAAGGCTAAATCGGTTCTCGTAAGCTGGCACGTGGTCGTCTGATCATAGCATCGATTTTCTCGTAGAATGGCCGCGAGCAACAGTGCTGTCTGCCTTTTCCTGTGACGAGCTGCGAGAGAGGCTACCGGTTTGTTGCAAAGACAGAACAGCACACGTCAACGTTTCCGAGCGAGTGTGCTTTGGCTGCTAGTCAGAGGCGCTCAGCGTCAAGGAGCTGCGCCGCGATCTTACTCGGTGCGATCATTGGCCGAGGCCTTTCGCGCCCTCTCTATTGTTTCTCGTTCATTTGGCTCTATGCGATCGAACCAAGAGCCTGGAGGAAAGGCCGCGATACGCTTGGCAAGAAAAGATTGAGGCTCCCAATCTTGTCCTTCGCTTTTCTCGAAAGTGATGACACCGTTGTAGGTAAAATAATGGGGGCCTGGGATCTTGCAGTTCACCAAAAGCAGAACGCGCCAAAGATCACCCTTTTCCGTCGGCTTGTCATTCGGTTTCGCCACGTAATCCACCGCAACGGGCTCAATGATATGGCACCGGCCGTGCCGCAGAAGATTGCCGAGCTTGCCTTGTGCGGTCGTTACGAAGTTGAAGTTAACAGGATCGTGCAAAAAGCGAAGATTTGCGTCCTTTTCGCCATCGGTGACCTCACTGGCGATCAACGAGAGCGCAAAGGCGCGCCAGCCCAATTCAATCGGCTTGGCATATGACGACGCAAGTCTGATCGTTCCGTCGGTCGCGATCTTCCAAGTGATTGCGTACTGTTCGTCTGATCTGTTGTCTTGGTGTCTGGTCCACGAAAAGTACACATATTCTGTTCGGTCAATTCCTTCAGCGACTCCCCACGACCGAGGGACAAAGTGAGCCACCTTCGAGACCTTGGAGATGATTTGTTCCATAGTCTCGCCGTCTTGCGCTCGCCACGTTGACTTGACCCTTTCGACAAGCGCGCTGTCGTTGGCGCGAACATTGCTGTTTGTCGCTGCCAGCCCGGCCAGGCAGATCAGCGATCGACCGAGACAGAACCAAAGCACGCGCGTTCCAGACATTCTCTTCATTGCTGCCGGCCCATCTGGTTCTCATCCACGCGTCAATTCCAAAGAGGACAATCTTCAACGTGATCTACGAGATCGCTAGAAGTTAGCGGCAACGTGACGCGAGCACCTGCTGATGTCCCGCGCAAGCAGGCGCTGTCCCTCGATGTCACGCGCCGCTAACTTCCTGGTCAGCCAAAGCTTCAACTTGCAATGCTGGACCTGCCCAGGAGGAGAAGCCTGGGTAAGCGAGGACTTGCATTCTTCGTGCCAGGCAATAACAGGCAGTTCGCACCAGATTTGTGCCGCCTTTGTCGCCTTCCCGACCTGCGCACCTTATTTATGTTGCCATTAGCCTATTCGCAGCGACTTTCTTGGCTCATTCCTGTCACGCTACTGGATGTTCGAGCAGCGCAGTTTTGAAGGCCTCGCTGCCAGAAGCCAGACGACAATTGGGTGCAGGTTTGCCGCCATCGAACCGTGTGGTCCAGGGTCGTTGCCGCTGCTGCGGAGGTGCATCAGCCGGTTGTGCTTGGCGCTTTATGGCCAACAACGAGGCGAAGCCGCCCATCAGCGGCGAGCGATTAGGAATCGGCGCTAAGGAAATTCAAAAGTCAGGCAGGCGATGGGACGACGGCATTCGCCGCTCGCGTGACGGCACACTCGTGACCGGCGTCTATCTGCTCCGTCGCCGCAGTCAACATTGGAGGAGCTGCGCTTCCATGCAGTCGTACCGACCGGGCAAGAAGGCAAGGCTAGCTTCGACTTGAACTGCTCAACACTTTCGAGAGCATCTGTCTGACGGCCGGGTTCATAAATGGCCTTGCTATCCAGCCGAACAGGCCGACCGTAAAGACGGCAGCAGCAAAGACGCCGAGGGCACTCCAAACAGCCATTTTCATTGCGAGCTACTCTTTTCGTTGGTGATTCACTATGCTTGCTTTGCGCAGTATCGTCAAAAACATCCGCGTGGCGCCTACCAGGATTGGTCGTAGATCAACATGCTCGCTGAGTACGCTGCCGGATTTAGCGTATAGCGCGCCTATTCACACTGGTTGTTGGTGGAGAAAGGGGGACGTAGCGAAGGGTGCTCGATGAATGTTCGAAAGCTGGATCGCGTGAAGAGCGTCCTGTCTCGGCACCGTGACCTTCATCGCCCAGGCCGCATTCGTCTCTTCCATGATCTGACACGCGGTCCGACGCCAACGCGCCTCGCAGACGGTCACCCCGATATCTGTGATTGGAGAGTGCCTTCAACGTCGCGATCAAGAGTGGCCGTGCATCGTCAACACGTAGGAGAGTCGCAGCATCAATTTGAGAGGTTGACGGCGGAGTTGTCTTGCCGATAATCCAAGTCGTCGAGGTTCTCCGGTTCCTGTTTGATCCGGAGCTAAGAGGGAAGCCGGTGATGCCGGCGCTGCCCCCGCAACTGTGAGCGGCGAGCCGCTGTCCAACAGAGTCACTGAAGCCTGCGCGGCTTCGGGAAGGCCGGACAGTGGCGATGACCCGCGAGCCAGGAGACCTGCCCCGACAATATGTTCGTCCACGGGCGGGGTGTCCCGGTGGTGCGCCAAGCAGCCGTCGCTCGCGCGACGTCTCCTGCCTGCGTCCGCCATGGCCTTTGCCCCCAACATGGGGTTAACGCTATGTCTCTTCTCTCACTTCCGGTTGCCACGCTCGGAACGCCGCGCATTGGTCCAAGACGCGAGCTTAAACTCGCGCTCGAAAGCTATTGGGCCGGAAGAATCAGCGAACAGCAATTGCTCGAGGACGCAGCCGGCCTACGTGCGGCGAACTGGGCGCGCCAGAAATCCCTCGGTGTCACCATCATTCCGTCGAACGATTTCTCGCTATACGATCAGGTGCTCGACACCAGTGTCATGGTCGGCGCCATCCCGGAAGTCTATGCCTCGAAAGCCGAGCCTGCTTCTCTCAAGACGTATTTCGCCATGGCACGCGGTTCACAAAGCGGCAGTCAGGATGCGAGTTGCGGTCACGGACCTCGCGGCTATGGCGCACCCGCGCAGGAGATGACCAAGTGGTTCGATACCAACTACCACTACATGGTTCCGGAATTTCATCGGGGGCAGACTTTCAGACTCTCCTCTCGCAAGCCTATCGAGGAGTATGAGGAAGCCAAGGCCCTTGGCTTTCAGACGCGCCCTGTCCTGATCGGTCCGGCGACTTTCTTGAAGTTAGGCAAGAGTGCTGATCCCGCGTTCCAGCCACTGTCACTCCTGGATGACCTGATACCGATCTATATCGAGGTTCTGCAGGAATTGGCCAAACGCGGAGCAAAATGGGTTCAATTTGACGAGCCCTGCATGGTCCTTGATCTGGATGAGGGGTTAAAAAATTCTTTGCTGCATGCCTATGACCGGCTCGCCAAGGAAGGGCCGGCCATCAAGATCATGGTTGCCAGCTATTTCGGCCACCTTGGCGACAATCTTCACACCGCCTTGCGCCTACCTATTGCCGGCCTGCATGTCGATCTGGTTCGGGCGCCGGAGTTATTGGATCAGATCATTGCTGCCGGGCGAAGTGAACTCGTCATGTCACTCGGCGTGATAGACGGTCGCAATGTGTGGCGGACGAATTTGTCGGCGCTGCGCCAGCGGCTCGATCCCGCCATTGCGAAGCTCGGCAAGGATCGCGTACAGATCGCCCCATCCTGTTCGCTGCTTCACGTGCCGGTCGATGTTGAACTCGAAACGGAGCTTGCTTCCGATGTCAAGAGCTGGCTCGCGTTCTCGGTTCAGAAGATTCGCGAGCTTGCGACCTTGGCACGGGCACTCGCAGGCGATCAGAATGTCGCCGACGCTCTTGCGGAATCGGAGCGCGTTACCACCCGCCGCGAAACTTCCCCGAAGATCCGTGACGCCAATGTCGCCGTCCGGATCAGTGCGATCAATCAGGCCATGCGACGGCGCGCCAGCCCATTTGCCAGTCGTGCCGAGATCCAACGCAAGCGCTTCAAACTGCCGGCGTTTCCGACCACGACGATCGGATCGTTTCCGCAGACCGCAGAGGTGCGGACTGCCCGCGCGGCGCACGCGAGAGGCTCGATGAGCGACGGGCAATACGACAAGTTTCTCAAGGAAGAGACTGCGCGTGCTGTCCGTTGGCAGGAGGACATTGGCCTGGACGTGCTCGTGCACGGCGAGTTTGAGCGCAATGACATGGTGCAGTACTTCGGCGAGCAACTCGCCGGCTTCGCATTTACCAAAAACGGCTGGGTACAATCCTATGGCTCGCGCTGCGTTCGGCCACCGATCCTGTTTGGCGACGTCTCGCGGCCGAAGCCGATCACCGTGGACTGGTGGCGCTACGCGCAATCACTAACCAACAAGCCGATGAAGGCGATGTTGACCGGACCGGTAACGATTTTGAACTGGTCGTTTGTTCGCGATGATATTCCCAGAAGCGAGGCCTGCCGCCAACTTGCGCTCGCGATCCGAGACGAAGTCAGGGATCTCGAGAATGCTGGTGCGACCATGATCCAGATCGACGAAGCAGCGCTGCGCGAGGGGTTGCCACCGCGTCGATCGGAGTGGGCGGCCTATCTCGACTGGGCCGGGGATTGCTTCCGCATCTGCTCATCGGGCGTCGCCGATCAAACCCAGATTCATACCCATATGTGCTACTCGGAATTCAACGACATCATCGATGCGATTGCTGCAATGGACGCCGATGTCATCTCGATCGAGACCTCGCGCTCGAAGATGGAATTGCTCGACGCGTTTCGGAACTACAAATATCCAAATCAAATCGGGCCGGGCGTGTACGACATCCATTCTCCACGCGTGCCCGAGACCAGCGAGATGACGGAACTCATGGCGCTGGCTCGCAAGCGGCTCCGTGATTCGCAGCTCTGGGTTAATCCGGACTGCGGCCTGAAGACGCGGAAATGGGAGGAGGTTCGCCCAGCACTGGTCAACATGGTCGCTGCCGCCCGCGAGCTGCGCGCTGGATCCGCTCCCGTCGACCGTTGAGCCTTGGCCTGTTGTCTCTCGTCGAGAAAGCCGATCGCTTGTGGGACTTTGCGCACTCGGTGATCGTGAGGGGAATTGGGGAACGAAAAAGCCCGACCGCCTTTAGCGGCCGGGCGAAGTGTATCCGGGAGGAGCGACGCTGCTATGCATCGCACCGACGTCCATCGGCGGAGGGAGGACAGCCGATGGTTCGATCACGGCGAGGACATCCGCCGAAAATCTGACCACAGTTAAAACAAAAGCTCAGCGGAGCTCAATTATGCCGTGGTATGCCGCCGATATTGCCTGGGATTAAAAATCTACACTAAGGTTTGTCGCCGATGAGTATTTTCGCAACGTGTTGCCGAGTTGAGCGACGTGGGCGGTAGTCGGGCGGTCATGGGCCGGCACCAAAGCGCACCTTGGTAGGCGTTCCTGCCGGAAACGGTGGGCTAGATCAACGCGACTATACGAAACTGCCGACGGAAAAAGAATGAGCGGGCTTGCTATTGATGCAGGCCCTGCTTACGCCAGTCTTGGGTCCGCGGGTTCCAAGCTTTGTTTCAATCTCTGTACAACTTGGCAGACGGGCGGCGAACGGGATGCCGATCGGCGTGCTCTTCAGCGGTGTGATTGGTCGTCATCCAAAAGCATAGCCCAGTTGCGGGGATACTGAGCTCGGATCTGAAACGCTGGGTTTCGCTTAGTCGCTAGACCGCCTGACTATGTGTAGCCCCGGACCTAAGGAGGTGAGCGTCGAAGACTGATGCGACGCACCGGGCCAGGAACTCTGCGCCCCGGGCTACAGTGAGCCGGCCATCATCAATCGCCACGACGCCATCGGCGATAAGGCTGCCAAGACGAGAATGATCGACAACGGCTAATCTCGGATCCCGGCCGTAACGACGGGATATCTCGGAAAGATCAACCGCAAAGTCGCACATGATTCGCTCGATGATTTCGGCGTGGAAGCGATCGTCATCGGTCAGTAGATAGCCCCTTGCGATGGCGAGCCGATCCTGGGAGATGCGAGCAAGGTAGTCCTTGGTCGAGACCGCGTTTGCGGCAAACCCCTGTTGCATACGGCCGATGGCGCTGGCGCCCAGACCAATCAGGACGTCAGCGCAATCGTCAGTATAGCCCTGGAAGTTGCGCCTCAGCCTGCCTTCCTGCCTCGCTAGGGCGAGATTGTCGTTCGGCAAGGCGAAGTGATCGACGCCTACGCGAACGTATCCAGCATCAACCAAAGCTCCCGCGATGGTTTCGGCCTGGAGGTGGCGCGTGACGCTGTCGGGTAGGCTGGACGCATCGATCTTGCGTTGATGTTTCTTGAACGAAGGAATGTGCGCGTAGCCAAAGGCCGAAAACCGGTCCGGATGAAGCTCGAGGCACTTGGCGACGGTGTCCAGGCACGAAGCGACCGTCTGCAGGGGCAGGCCATAGAGCAAGTCGAAATTGATCCGGCCGACGCCGGCGCGGCGTAACCGATCGACCGAGGTCGCGGTCTGTCCGAAGCTCTGCAGACGATTGATGCCGTGCTGAACAACTGGATCGAAGCTCTGGATACCAAGGCTCGCCCGGTTGACCCCGCAAAAGCCCAGCGCCTCGGCCATCGGCTCGCTCAACGTGCGTGGATCGATCTCTACGGCGATCTCGGCATCGGGCAGGACAGCGAAGGAATGGCGCAACGAACCGACGAGATCAGCAAATGTTTCAGGTGTCATGATCGTCGGGGTACCACCCCCGAAGTGGATATGAGAGATCGGTTGCCGTCGACCAACGGTTTCTGCAACGAGGTAAGCTTCAGTCCGCAGTCCCGCTGCATAGATCGCGATCGGCTCCTGGCGTTTCGTGACAGACGTGTGGCAGCCACAATACCAGCACATCTTTCGACAAAACGGCACGTGAACGTAGATCGAGGCGGATTGTTGGGCGTCCAACGACTTGAGCCACGTTTGGTAGTCGGATTCGCAAACCGATGCTGAGAAATGGGGGGCCGTCGGATAGCTGGTGTAGCGTGGCAGCCGGTGCTGCCCGTAGGAGTCTGCCAAGTCCGGTCGCATTCGGATGCCTTTCTTCCTCCTTGGGCCAGATTACCGGACACGCAGCAGATAAGCTTTGCGCTGGCTCAAATATCGCGTCGGACCGTCGTGGCCATCATGCCGAAATTGGTAGGGCATGCCCGTGGCGTATGCATCGCACTTTGGGACGCAATGAGGCGCTCGCCCGGCCGCAATGAGCAGCATCCTATCCGCGCGTGCCTCCGTAGTTCGTTGGGACCCAATCCGGTCAGCGAACCAAGCCGCAATCGGTTAAGGTCATTCCCTGTGCCGGCCGGAGCGCTCGACGAGCGGCCGCAACCATCCATTCCGATCGGTCGGTGTGGGGTTCGTTTGGCGCGTGATCAGCGTGGCGTAGGCCAAGCCATATTGCCACTACCCTACCGACGCACAGGTCATGGAACCTGCCGGACCCGGAGTGTATGGATTTCGGCCATGCCATTTGCAATCGGGTGACTGAAGGAAAGCGATCACGGATTTCGTCCTGGCCGTGCGCAGCGTATGCGCGCCGGGAAGATTATCATCTTCATTTCAACAAAACGATCATGACGTCCACTTCCCATCGTGAAACGTCGGCGATCAACTACGGTCTATCGGCTTTGGCGCCATCTGGCGGCTTGCCGGCCATTGCGGACGAAAACGCGACCGAGCTCCGTTCGGCTTCAGCTTCTTGCTCCAATTCTAGAATATGCGCTCTTAGCGCATCGGATGTCGCTTCCGCTGTCTTGCTGAATAACGGATCCCCGTCATTGGTGCGGGCGGATGCGATTTCGGTCCAATCCTCAGCCGATAGAGCCTCAACGGCGGCGGGGAAGAAATCTCGTTCTTCCCACATCATGTGGTGCCGCTCCCGCAATATAAAGTCGCGCACGATGTTGCTGACGTCTTGCCGAACGAGTTCACGATCCGCGAGGATACCATCGATAGCTTGAGCGAAGTGGTCCAGACGGTCGATGACTTCCCGGTGTTCGTGCGCGAGATCGCCGACGATTGCAGCCGCGTCCGGGTCGCGAGTTCTAAGCTTGGAGAAAATCAGGTCTTCCTGAGGATGATGGTACACCTCCGGGTAAACCTCGAAGTAGCTGATAATCGCGCGAATTACCTCATAGTCTGGACGGATCCCATGCTCAAAAATCTCCAATTCGCGTTGGAGGGCGACCAGAAGCAGGTCAATGTTGCGATGCTCTCGAAGCAAGAAATCGATGATCATTGCGGTGCTCCACGGAGGAACAATGTAAATAGCGATCCTGCATCCATCTAGATCGCCCAAGCAGAGGTTCGGGCGTCCGTCTTGCGCCGCGATTTGTCGGACGTTCGATGCTCAGAGTTTGCGTATTTCCCAGCGCCTCTCGAGCTTACCCCAGCTCCTTCGCAAAGCGGCTGGGCAGTTTGTCGCTCCGTAGCTCGACTCGGCGCAAAGTCGGCAGCGCGATCACGCCATTCTGCTCAAGTTGAGTGAGCGTGCGTGAGACTGTTTCGATGGTCAAACCAAGGTAATCGGCAACATCCTGCCGCGACATGGGCAGTTCGATCGCAGCGTTCTTCGTCGCGCGGCGTGACATATCGAGCAGGAATGTCACGACGCGCTCTTCGGCGCTGCTGATCAGGAGCATCAGATGTTCCTGAAAGCGGCGGAGTTCAAGCGCCATCGCATCCCAGAGCTGCCGTGTGAGCTCGCTCTCGTGGCTGGCGCGATCGATGAGGGCACTGCGCTTCACCGTCAAAAGGTGCGTTTCACAGACTGCCTCCGCCGAAGAGATATGGCTGTCTCCTGCCTCAAAGCCGAAGATGTCACCGGGCAAATAAAACGCACCAATCTGACGACGCCCATCCACCATAATCCTGTAGCTTCTCACAGCACCCGATACCACCTGATATAGGTATTCCGCTGCTTCGTCCTCGCCATAGATCTCGCTGTTGCGGGCGAACCGCATCGGGGTCGCAACCATACCAAACGGTCCATAGGTACGAGGCTGGCCGCGCAAGACGCTGCTCGGATGATGGCTGATCTCGTGAATACTGGCGGCCTGTACGTACATGGCGGACTCGGTCTTCGAAACGTCGATAGGACGCAGATTGGCCGTTTCCAACGAAGTAGAAAATTTGGATGTTTCCCCTAAGTAGAACCCACTAAGTATTTATACGTAAGCCATGAGCTGGATTCTCGAATACGTGCGGCGCAGCCCTTTGCTTGATCAAATACGGCTCAAAGTCGACCGGGCTGCGTTTGGATTGGAAAGCTGCATGCCGGCTTACCGGTGTTCAGCTTGAGCTCGGACATCGTCGGGTAGGGCGGTGACCAGATTGTCCACGCTCCTCGAGACCGGTAGCGTAGGTGCAATATTCGAAAACGGCGGCGCAGGCTCAGCGGTTACGCCTCGCGAGCGACGGCGGGTGCACGAAAGCCAAACAGCCGGCGCTCCTGTTCTTCAGATTGGCGGTCGGTCGGTGCCTCCCTCCGCCGATGACTGACCGCGTTCAGACCGCAACCAGCGGCATGTCGCGTCGACAATTCTTGCCTTCAGTGTGACATCAAGACCGGGACGGAGTTTGCACGAAGCAGGTCTCCTGCGAGGCCCCCGCGCAGCCTTTCGCGCAGCCGACAGCGGCCGTATCCGCCCATCACCAGCAGGTCGAGGCTTTCGTCCGCGACAAGCGACAAGAGCGTGCGGTGCGCCGACTTGGATGCCGGAAGCGACACGATCTTTGCAGGAAGCCCTGACCGTGCAAGATACTGTTCCAAGTGCTCGGTAGAACTTTCTGCCGGGATCTTGTGGGCAGCAGTGATCGCGATGATGGTCAGCGCGTCGGCTTCGCGCAGCAGCGGCATCGCGTCGTGCAACGCGCGGGCCGCAGGGCGGCTGCCGTCCCAGCATATCCCGACCCGTCTGGCCGAAAGAACGCCGTGGAAGACGCTTGGCAGATACAGAACTGGCTTGCCGGCCTGGGACAGGATCTCCTTGGGAATAACGTTGTCATAGCTGTCGTAGCCGCTCTGGGGCTGCGTAACGATCGTCATGTCGTGCACGCGCGCGCTGGCGCAGATGCTTCGACGCGCCTCCGCTGGAACCGCACTGAGGGCGCGGATCGCATAGGAAAGGCCGGCGCTCCTCGCCCGCAGATCAAAGATACGAAGCGCCGCTTCGGCTCGCTCCAGCGCACGCGCCTGCTCGATTTCAAAGACCGAAGTAACGGCCGCCCCGCCGAGTGCAGCGAGCGGAATAATGGTCCTCTCGTAACCGATTGCCATAGCGTCAAGGTGCGCGCCCGTGATCTGTGCGAAGGAAATCGAACCGTTCACCGTAGCCCGTACCGGGAGCTCCGTGGGAAGATGGACCAATATACTCCCGAACATTGCGGTTCTCCGGACGTGAAAGGATTGCTGCCCATCGGAGCATAAATCTGTCCGCGCATTTGATCTGCTTCATGCACGGTCGTTGATTTGTCGAGGCAGGGATCAAATCGGCGACGGACAGTTCGTGCAGGTCCGATGCCAAGTAGAACCAGCATGGCATGTGCTGCATCGGTCATGTCAACCATGAATCCTGCACGATTCGTGCGGAGCGATTTTGCTGCACAGATGAGGGGGATTGAGGTGGCCGGAGATCGTGGATGTGTCCATTGCCGCCATTCCCCGCTCGACATTCATGTGTCGAAAACGGATGCAGCGACAGGAGCGCCCAGCCAGTAACGGAATCTGATGCGCGGCTGGTTGGCTGCGGTCGAGCCGGTTGCGCCAATGCTCCAATTGCTGCTGGAAAGTCGATCAGCGACATGCGAGGACAGATCGTCGCAGACGGGGGCGGACGCCAGCGCAACGTGCGCGTGCACCTTTCGCTGGGCTCGCCTTGATTTTCGTCATTGCCGGTCTGTGGTCCTGGCCTGTACGCAAGTCTTTGCCGGGCAATGCGCTCCGCGCCCACGCGATTGAGGATCATTCATCGACAAATTCGTCTAAGATCTGCCGCGCCAACGCTCGTCGCTTATCGCGTGTGCTCGCGACCCTGCTAGAGTCCGGCGGCAATGGCGATCCGCATCAACTCGGACATGCTGCGTACACTGGTCTTGGCCATGAGGTTGGCGCGGTAAACCTCGACCGTTCGGGGGCTGATGCCAAGATCGTGCGCGATTACCTTGTTGATCTTGCCGGCCAATAGTCCCCGCAGGACGTCACGCTCGCGCGAAGAGAGGTCCGCAAGGCGGGCTTCCGCCTGCAGTTTCGCTGCGTCATCGGCTGGCTTCATAGGCCGCGCTTCCAAAGCGGCGTTGATGGCGCGCAACAGTACCTCGTCCTCGAACGGCTTCTCGATGAAATCGACCGCACCCGCCTTCATCGCTTCAACCGCCAGCGATACGTCACCATGACCGGTTATCAGGACGACCGGACAGTCGATGCGATCGGCCTTCAGCTTGCGCACCAGTTCAAGGCCGCTCATGCCTGGCATGCGGATATCCGATACGACGCAGTCGACTGGACCGCTCGCGATGTCATTGAGAAACTCGGTCGCCGTCTCGTGGGTTGCTACCCAGAAACCACTAATATCAAGCAGAAACGCCAAGGAATCCCGCATCGCGTCGTCATCGTCGATCACCAGAATGCGCCGCGCAGTCATGCTTCTTCACCAACCTCCGCAAATGGTAGCGTGAACTGAAAGATCGTGCCTCCGCCCGGATTGGCTTCCGCGACGATGTGACCGCCATGGGATTCGACGATTGTCCGGCAGATTGATAGTCCAACACCCATGCCGTGCTTCTTTGTTGTGACAAAGGGCTGGAACATGCGGTCGGCGACATCAGGGCTGATGCCGGAACCCGTATCGGCGACGGTAAACCTGGCGAGACCGTCGACCTTGCTAACTCCGACGGTCAATTCGCGGCGCGGACAGGAAGCCATCGCCTCGATTGCATTGCGTATCAGGTTCAGCGCGACTTGCTGGATCTGGATCTTGTCTACGATCATTGACGGCAGATCGCGATCGCTGCGCATCGTTACCCGCACGCCTTGCTCCTTGGCGCCGAGCAGGGCCAGCGCCACAGCCTCTTCAAGAAGCGTGAGCGGATTTTCCACAGAATGCTGCGTCTCGCCTTTGGCAACAAATTCCCGCAGGCGCTTGATGATATCGCCGGCGCGCAGAGCCTGTTGGACAGCGTTTTCGAGTGCATCACCGATGCGACTGGCGTTTGGCTTGTCTGCCGCCAGCAGAACTTTTGCGCCGCGCATGTAATTCGTGATGGCGGAGAGCGGCTGGTTGATTTCATGGGCGATGGACGATGCCATCTCACCCATGGCGGTCAACCGAGACACGTGGACGAGTTCAGACTGCAACTCCTGGAGCCTGCGTTCCTGCGCCCGCCGTTCGGTCAGGTCTCGGATGAAGCCGGTGAAGAAGCGTTCGCCGCGCACTTTGGCCTCGCCGACGGCAAGCTCCATCGGAAAGGTCGAGCCGTCGCTCCGCTCGCCGACCACAATGCGCCCGACGCCAATGATGCGCTGCTCGCCGGTGGTCAGATAACGTTCAATGTAGCGGTCGTGCTCGGATCGGTAGGGCTGCGGCATCAACTTGGATACATTCTTTCCAACCACGTCGTCCGGCATCCAGCCGAATAGACGCACAGCCGCGGCGCTGAACGAGCGAATGATGCCCTTCTCGTCAATCACGATCATGGCTTCCGGTACGGTGTCCAGGATCGATTGCAGATGGGCCTGCCGATACCGCGCCTGCTCCGATTCCTGCCGCAGCCGGTCGCCCATGAAGCCAAGCATGGGACCAAGTACCGCGAAGGCTGCAATATCGATCGTGTTCGCGGAAACGGTGATGAGGCCTTTCCCAAGTACTGCGACGCTGACGACAAGGCAGAGCAGGGTAGCGAAGCTCGCCGGTCCGCGCCCGCCGGCGAAAGCGGCAAAAACGATCGCCGGAAGGTAGATGATCGTAAATGAGCGATCCTCGAGATACGGATTTAACGCTGCGCGGAGCACGAGGGCGAGCGCGGCGGCTGCCGCCGCAGTGCCATAACGATACCAGATGTGGTCGGACATATCTGCCGGTAGACCCTCTCATTCAATCGAACCTACATCGTTTGGCCGCAGGAGACCACCGAAGGCAGACGCGTGCCGATTTACGGCCGATATATTGTGCAGGAAGGCGCGATCGTTATTTGAGCCAAATGCGCCAATGCGTGGGCTGCACAGCGACGTGCTCCCCGCTCGTCGCTCTGATCCAGCCGCCGAAGATCCGGCGGCAGGGGAAGACCAGCCGATGAATGGTATTACCCTCGATCACGCCAATCTCCAGATCCCGATCAAAGGGCGCCGTCTCGATCCGGTCCCAGGTCACGTTGCTATTACACCCTGGACGGTGTTCATCGCTGCCGACTGACAAATTCAATCACCTTCCAGACAGTTCGAGCGCCATCGCTTGTCCAACCGCGGGAACAGCTGCAGCCCAATATCGCACACGCCGCGTGCGGTCTCGATTGCGGAGATCGTCGCCTCGGTGCTCTTGGCAAAGGCATTGCTTGACGTTCTCGCAAATATCGGGATTGACGGCTGCGAGGCGGTTTTCCGCCTTTGATCAAACTGATCCGGACCGTCCTGCGATTGTGCCCGCCGCAGGACAAATTTTGCCGAGGCCTGTCATGTCGAACATCCATTGTTGGCGAGTCGTCTCCTGGCCATGGCATTAATTGGAGGGGGCGCGGATGGCTAGCTGCGCTCGGCTCCGAGCATCGAGCCGGTCCGCGGGTCGATAAAGTGGACACCATCGCAAGCGATGCAGGTGATCTGGTGCAGGTCGTTGGCGGGCTCGGCTGCGTCGTCCGGCAGCAGTCCTCGAACCCGGTCGCCTGTATTTGGGCACGAAACGATCATGGGGCGCCAAGTCGTTCTGTGAGCCATGTGTCTGACCTATGACTGGGATAATGTTTTTATCGGCAGCTAGCCGTTGAAGTATTGATCCAAGTCAAAAAAAAGCGCGATGCGCGTCTGGAACGACGGACGGCGGCGCGGCCGCCGCGAGTGGTCAGGATGGGCAAGCATGTTCCATCGCGGGTGGCTCGCTAGGCCGCGCTTCAGTCCCGACAAACCTGAATGCAGCCGAGTTGATGGAAATCAAAATGCAGGACGCGCAATCATGCGAATGTTGAAGTACACCCCACGCTCACCGCACCGTGACAACGTTTGTCAGTAAAGATGTGAGAGGCGGGAAGGAGATGTTAAATTGATTGCTCGCCTCGCATTGTCGGTGGCCTTGCCGGCGCTGATCGCAGCCATCGGCTTTGGTGCGGAAGCCCTGAACCTTGGCCTTTTCGAAACCTTGGCTGCGGTGAGTCTGATCATCGGCTTTGCCGTTGCGGCGGCAGGGTGGGCCGTCAGGAGCGAGACAGGGGCCGTTTCGCTTTCTTGCTTGCGATCACGGGGGCGCAGGTCTGGCTGCGGCCAATAATTTGCGATGCTGCTTGAGGCAAATCAAATACTCTCCTGACACGAATGGCAGAATAGGCAAGGATGAGTAAACCCACCTAAAAAGAGGGTAGTCATGCCTTCATTTAACGTTCGCTTCATTAAGACCGTTTGCGACGATACGGGCCACGAGCATCGTGCGTGTCAGGCGGCGTTCAAGGTCGATGCTGCATCGCTGAGTGCTGCTGCGCTCCAGGCGGAGACCGACTTCTGCAAGCAAAAGGGTGTCCGCGATTGGACCATTTTCGCCGATGCGATGGAGCTTCGAGCCCCGCCTGCATTGCCTCCTTCATGGGGCGGCTAGCCTGAACTCGGCTAGCGCCGATGTTCCATCCGCGAGTTCAAGCGCGATCTTGTAAAACATCGCTCCGAGCGTCGACAAGCTCGCGATGTTGTTGCCAATGTAGCAGGCGTCCTGTTGCCCGGGACAGGAATACGAATGACCTTGCCGAAACTCTTGCCGGCCCGTCGCTCAGCCAGCTGGGTGCGCTGCTCCGCAGAGCATCGTCCCGGGCAGGGCGATCCGGATCGAATGATTTGCTCCGACGTTGGTCAAATTTGATGCAGGTCAAAAACAAATCTGCCTCCTGCAGCTATGGCTGCTTCGAGGGATATGACACATGGTCAGCCAACCTGCACATATCGGTGGTCCTTGGCGGTTTAGGAGCTTGCTTGGCCGGTTACGAGCGAGTCTGTCTCGAAAGTCCGAGCTGGCTTACTTGAGCCCGCAGGACATCGATGCGATCGCGCGTGAGCTTAATCTGTCAACGTCCGCGTTTCGAACCCTGGCGCAGAGTCCGAGCGCTTCCGAACTCTTGCGCAAGCGCCTCGCGCTTGCTGGCTTTTCCGAACATGCGCTTGCCGCCTGCCATGGTGACGTATTGCGCGATCTGCAGCGGGTGTGCGGCCTATGTCCGGCCAAAGGGCGTTGCGCCGCCGACCTCCAAGCAGGTATGGATCGAAATCCGCTGAAAGACTGCCCCAACGAACATACCCTGCGCGCGCTCGGTCGTGAGGTCGATGGCGGCCGCCCGCAGCGCTTTCGCGATTGATGAGCCCGATCGCTTAGCTCGCCGGAAATGATCTCCCCAAGCATCCAGCGTTCAAGGAAGGCCTAGCCATGACAAGCCCATCCTCCACCTCGAAATCCACGACGATGGGTGAAGCAGGCCTGATGTCGGCACTCGCAGTTTCTGCATTCGTTTTCTATATCGCCGGGGCGATGGGGCACGATTCTGCTTTTACCTTCCACGCATTGCTGGCCTCTGCCGCCAGTCTGATCGCTGCAGCCGTCATCCTCAATCGATACTATGAGCGGCCGGCGCAACTCCCGCCGGCCCAGATCAATGGCCGACCGAACTACAATCTTGGTCCGATCAAATTCGCCTCGGTACTCGCGATGTTCTGGGGCATTGCGGGCTTTTCCATTGGTCTGCTGATCGCCTCGCAGCTTGCCTGGCCTGCACTGAATTTTGATCTGGCTTGGACGAGCTTCGGCCGGCTGCGCCCGCTGCACACATCGGCTGTCATATTTGCGTTCGGCGGAAACGTGCTCATCGCGACCTCATTCTACGTCGTGCAGAAGACCTGCCGTACCCGCCTGGCTGGTGATCTTGCGCCATGGTTTGTGGTCGTAGGCTATAATTTCTTCATTCTGATCGCGGGCACTGGCTATCTGTTCGGTGTCACCCAGTCGAAGGAATATGCCGAGCCGGAGTGGTACGCCGATCTCTGGCTCACCATCGTCTGGATCACCTATCTCATTGTGTTCCTGGCGACACTGTTGAAACGGAAAGAGCCGCATATCTTCGTCGCCAACTGGTTCTATCTCGCCTTTATTGTCACCATTGCAGTGCTCCACCTCGGCAACAATCCCGCATTGCCGGTGTCGGTGTTCGGTTCGAAATCCTACATCGCCTGGGGCGGCGTGCAGGATGCCATGTTTCAGTGGTGGTACGGCCATAACGCGGTTGGGTTCTTTCTGACCGCCGGCTTCCTCGCGATCATGTACTACTTCATTCCAAAAAGAGCCGAGCGCCCGGTCTATTCTTATCGTCTGTCGATTATCCACTTCTGGGCACTGATCTTCCTCTATATCTGGGCCGGTCCGCACCATCTACACTACACGGCGCTGCCGGACTGGACGCAGACCCTTGGCATGACGTTCTCGATCATGCTGTGGATGCCCTCCTGGGGCGGCATGATCAACGGCCTGATGACGCTTTCGGGCGCCTGGGACAAGCTGCGCACCGACCCGGTGCTCCGTATGCTCGTGGTCTCCGTTGCCTTTTACGGCATGGCGACGTTTGAAGGTCCCACCATGGCGATCAAGGTCGTCAATTCGCTCAGTCATTACACGGATTGGACGGTCGGCCACGTGCATTCGGGCGCGCTGGGCTGGGTCGGCTTCGTATCATTCGGCGCGCTGTATTGTCTGATTCCCTGGCTTTGGAATCGTGAGCTGTATAGCCTCAAGCTCGTCAACTGGCACTTCTGGATCGCCACGATCGGGATCGTGCTCTACATCTCCGCGATGTGGGTGTCCGGAATCCTGCAGGGGCTGATGTGGCGCGCTTACACCTCGCTTGGTTTCCTCGAGTACTCGTTCATCGAGTCGGTCGAGGCCATGCATCCTTTTTACATCATCCGTGCCGCGGGGGGCGCACTGTTCCTGATCGGCGCGCTGATCATGGCCGCCAATCTCTGGATGACGGTGAATGCACAGGAAGCCGGTCAAATCCAGGACGCTCAAGCGCTCCAGGCCGCAGAATAGGTCATCGCATGTCGCTCTGGAACCGACACAAGATCTTTGAGAAGAACTCGATCATCCTGATCGCGGGTATCCTTGCCGTGATAGCGGTCGGTGGCCTGGTCGAGATCACGCCGTTGTTCTACCTCAAGAGCACGATCGAGGCGGTGGACGGTGTGCGGCCTTATACGCCGCTCGAGCTTGCCGGCCGCAACATCTACGTACGTGAGGGGTGCTATCTCTGTCACTCGCAGATGATCCGGCCGCTACGCGATGAGGTCGAGCGCTACGGGCATTACTCGCTGGCCGCTGAGAGCATGTATGACCACCCGTTTCAATGGGGCTCGAAGCGGACCGGCCCGGACCTCGCGCGTGTTGGCGGGAAATATTCCGATGAATGGCACGTCACGCATTTGAACAATCCGCGCGCCATCGTGCCGCAATCGGTGATGCCAGGCTATCCGTCGCTGGCGAACACGGAGATCGACCTGGCCGACATCGTCGCACATCTGCGCACCAATCGGGCGGTCGGTGTCCCCTATACCGAGGACCAGATCAAGAACGCTGCCGCCGACCTGAAGACGCAGCTCGATCCTGACAGCCCGAACGTCGCGTCGTTCCAAAAGCGCTATCCGAAGGCGGCTGTGCGCAATTTCGACGGCGGGACCGGCAATCCGAGCGAACTCGATGCGCTCGTCGCCTACCTGCAAATGCTCGGCACATTGATCGATTTCAAGCTCTACGACGAAAAAGCCAATCTGCGCTGAAGGATCCTTGGATGAAAGCCGTTATTTCCATCGAGAGCCTGGCTTCAAGCTTCGTCGTGACGCTCTGGACGCCGTTGTTTGTCGGCATCTTCGTAGCCATCGTCGTTTACGCGCTGTGGCCCCGCAACAAGAGGCTTTTTGATTCCGCAGCGCGCATGCCGCTGCGCCGGGACTGACAGATCATGACCGAGCATAACGACATCGATATCGATCACATCTCCGGCCGCTCCACGACGGGGCACGAATGGGATGGTATAAGGGAACTCAACACACCGCTGCCGCGCTGGTGGATTTTGAGCTTCTACGCCACGATCCTTTGGGCCATGGGTTACTGGGTCGTTTATCCCGCCTGGCCACTGATCTCAAGCTACACGACCGGCGTGTTTGACTATTCGACCCGCGCCAGCGTCGTCAATGACCTTGCCAGTCTTGAGAAGCTGCGCGGCGAGAAGATGGCCATGCTCGGCAAGGCGTCTCTGACCGAGATCGAGAAGGATCCGGTCCTGCTGGGATTGGCCCGTGGGCGCGGCAAGACGGTGTTCGCGGACAATTGCGCGCCATGTCATGGCAGCGGCGGCGCGGGTGCCAAGGGGTATCCGAACCTCAATGACGATGACTGGTTATGGGGCGGATCGCTCGACCAGATCCTGCAGACCATCCAGTTCGGCGCACGTTCCGGACATGCGAAGGCGCATGAGGGACAAATGCTGGCCTTCGGCCGCGACGGCATCCTCACGAAAACCGAGATTGTCACCGTAGCGAATTACGTGCGATCGCTGTCAGGCCTGACCACGGCAGCCGATTTCGATGCTGCGGCCGGCACAAGGATCTTTGCCGAGAATTGCGCGGTCTGTCATGGCGAGAACGCCAAGGGCAATCAGGCACTCGGCGCGCCGAATCTGACTGACCGGATTTGGCTGTACGGCTCGGATGAGGAGACGCTGGTCGAGACCATCAGCTATGGCCGCGCCGGCATCATGCCGGCTTGGAGCCGGCGGCTCGATCCCGTCACCGTCAAGGCACTTGCCGTCTATGTGCATTCGCTCGGCGGCGGACAATAGGCGAGGTGCGCCGCAATACCTGCGGCGCCGTTGGCCCGGATCAACGTGAGTCACCCGCGTCCGATGTAAGGTCGTCATGAAACATGCCATGAACAAGACCGTTTCGCGCGATGACCCGGTGATCGACGAGGATGGACCACTCTATGTAGCCCGTAGGAAGGTCTATCCGCAGAGCGTCCGCGGTACTTTCCGCACCATCAAATGGCGGCTGATGGTGGTGTGTCTGGGCATCTACTATCTGCTGCCATTCGTGCGTTGGCATCGTGGCCTCGGCGCTCCCGACCAGGCGGTGTTGCTCGATTTCTCGAACCGGCGGTTCTACTTCTTCTTCATCGAGCTCTGGCCGCAGGAGCTTTACTACTTCACCGGCTTGCTCGTGCTTGCCGCCATTGCACTGTTCCTGATGAACGCGCTGGGCGGTCGGATTTGGTGTGGTTATCTCTGTCCGCAAACGGTCTGGACCGACCTGTTCCATGCGGTCGAGCGCTGGCTCGAGGGCGACCGTCGCGAGCGGCTGAAGGCCGCCGCACGCCCTATGACGATGGGGCGCGCGGCGAAGCGCGTGCTGAAGCACGTGATCTGGTTGATGATCGCTTGGTGGACCGGCGGCGCCTGGGTGCTCTACTTCGCCGACGCGCCGACCTTGGTGCGCGATCTGGCAACGTTCCAAGCGCCAGCAATTGCTTATATCTGGATCGGGATCCTGACCGCTTCGACATATCTGCTGGCTGGCTACATGCGCGAGCAGGTTTGCGTTTATATGTGTCCTTGGCCGCGCATCCAGGCCGCGCTCACCGATGAATGGGCCCTCAATGTCACCTACAAATACGATCGCGGCGAGCAGCGCTGCTCATTGAAGAAATCATTCGATCTGCGCGCGCGCGGCGAAAGGGCCGGAGACTGCATCGATTGCAATCAATGCGCGGCGGTCTGCCCGACCGGAATCGACATCCGCAATGGCGCCCAGCTGGGCTGCATCCAATGCGGGCTGTGCGTCGACGCCTGCGATGCCGTCATGAGGAAAATCGGGCGCAGCACGGGCTTGATCGGTTATGACAACGACATCAATATTCAGCGTCGGATGGACGGCAAGCCGGAACTATTCAAGCCGGTACGCCCGCGCACGCTCGTCTATGCTTCTTTGATCGTGGTCGTCTGCGCCGTAATGCTTTATGGGCTATCGTCGAGAACTCTGCTCGATCTCAGCATCCTACACGACCGTAATCCCGTGGCGGTCAAGCTCAGCGACGGTTCGGTTCGCAACGGCTATACGGTGCGCTTGCTCAACAAGCGCGGCTTCGATCGCGTGATCGCGATCGACGTCGATGGCCCAACGGAAACGTCCGTCCACGTCGTCGGCGCCGATTCGGTGACCGTGGATCGACCGATGATCGTCTTGGCTCGCGATACTACGACAGAACTGCGTGTGCTGCTGACAGCGCCGGTTGACGACAAGTCAGGACACTCGATGCCGGTGAGGTTTCGGGTCACCGACATTGGCCTTGGCGAGGTCGCCTCCGCAACGGATCATTTCGTTCTTCCCTGACGATCACTGCCGGGATCTGACCATGACCGCATCAATTCGCGCCGCGCGGCCCATCACCGGACGCTTCGTCCTGATTGCTCTTCTCACCTTCTTTGTGGTCGTGATTGGCGCCAATATCGTCATGATGCGTTTTGCCATCATGACCTTGCCGGGGACAGAGGTCGACAGCGCCTATAGCGCCAGCCTCGCCTATGAGCGTGAGATTATCGCGGCACGGCAGCAGAACGAACGAAACTGGCATGTACAGGTACATATCCACCGGCGGTCGGACGATGAAGCTGTGCTTGCGATCGAAGCGCGCGACGGCGTGGGCGCGCCTGTCGCTGGAGTGAATTTCATGGCCCGGCTCGAGCGCCCGGTCGACCGCCGGGCCGATCGGGCGATTGATGTCTCGCAGGCCGATGTTGGAACTTTCCGGGGCAGCGCCTCGGGCGTCGCCGTCGGGCAGTGGGATCTCGTGATCGAAGGCGACGCCGGTGGCCGCCGCATGTTTGTATCGAAAAATCGCGTCGTCTTGAACTGAGAGTACATGCCCCATGCAGAAAGACATCGATTTTTCTCACTTTCTGAAAAGGGCGGGCGCGGACCTCGTCCAACTCGACCTCGCGGTAGAGGGCATCAGTTGCGCGGGCTGCATGGGCAAGATCGAGCGCAATTTGTCGAGCATTCCGGATGTGACCTCGGCACGCGTGAACCTTACCGAGAACCGGCTGGTGATCGAATGGAAGGCTGGAGCGCTCGATCCAGCGCTATTTGTCAAGCGGCTCGCCGAACTAGGCTATAGGGCGTATCCCTTCCAGCGGGACAATGCGGAGACGTTGGAGGCGGAAAGGGCGCAGAGCTTGTTGCGACGGCTCGGCGTCGCCACCTTTGCCGCGATGAACGTGATGATGCTGTCGATCCCGGTGTGGTCCGGAAATGTCTCGGACATGCTGCCGGAGCAGCGCGACTTCTTTCATTGGCTTTCCGCGCTGATCGTCCTGCCCGCGGCGGCCTATTGTGCGCAACCGTTCTTCTCTTCCGCTTTTGCGGCGCTTCGAGCACGCGGAGCCAATATGGACGTGCCGATCAGCATCGGGATCTTGCTCGCCTTGGCAACTTCGCTGATCGAGACCATCGCTCATGCCGAGCACGCCTATTTCGATGCGGCAATCATGTTGATCGCCTTCCTGCTCGCAGGCCGCTATCTCGACCAGAACATGAGGCGGCGCACCCGCGCCTTCGCCAGCAACCTTGCAGCACTAAAGGCGGAAACTGCAGCGAAGTTCATAAGTCCTACCGAAATCAGAACCGTTCCTGTGGCGGCGATCAAACCGGGAGATATCGTGCTGGTCCGACCCGGCGAGTGCTGTACCGTCGACGGCAGCGTGATCGGGGGACACTCTGAGGTCGATCAAAGCCTCGTTACCGGCGAGACCTTGCCGGCGATTGCGGCTCCAGGCAGCGCGGTGTTCGCCGGCACATTGGTCCGATCCGGCACCCTGCGCGTCCGCGCGGCGACGGCCTCGGACGGCACACTGCTTGCCGAGATCTCCAGGCTACTTGATCATGCCCTGCAAGCGCGCTCGCGCTATCTCCGCCTCGCCGAGCGCGCGTCGCGGCTCTATGCGCCCATCGTTCACACTACGGCCTTGCTGACGATGCTTGGTTGGCTGGCCTCCGGCGCCGCCTTCCATGACTCGGTCGTCATCGCGATCGCAGTCTTGATCATCACCTGCCCCTGCGCGCTGGGCCTGGCTATCCCCGCGGTGCAGACCGTGGCCTCCGGCGCACTATTCCGTTCCGGCGTGCTGCTCAATGCGGGGGATGCGATCGAGCGTATTGCGCAGGTGGACCGAGTGATCTTCGATAAAACCGGTACGCTGACGCTGCCTGAGCTCGATGTCGCCAACCTCGCTACTATTCCCCACCATGTCATCGAATTGGCAGGCCGGCTCGCGCTGGCGAGCCGCCATCCGATCGCCGCCGCCGTCGCACGAACTGCCGGTGCAAGCGAGCCGCTCGCCGATATCGAAGAGGAGCCCGGGCGAGGGGTCCACGGTTACTATGAGGGAGCGCCGATCCGACTTGGCCACCCCGCCTTCTGCGGTGCCGACAGCCTCGCGAACGAGATCCTGTGCCGTGATCCCGAGGCCTCCGTCGTCGCGTTCAGCCATGGCGACGTCAGGCACGTCTTTGCCGTCCGGCAACGGATACGGCCAGACGCAGCCGAGGTCGTCGCGAGCCTCGCGTGCCTTGGTATTATGGTCGAGATCGTTTCGGGGGATCGTGAGCCAGCTGTCCGGCGGGCCGCCGAGACGCTCGGCATTCAAAGGTGGCGCGCCAACGTCTCGCCGCCGGACAAGGTCGCTCGGATCGAAGACCTGACCAGGCAGGGGCACAAGGTGTTGATGGTCGGCGACGGCTTGAACGATGCGCCCGCGCTCGCTGCAGCGCATGCATCGATGTCGCCTGTCACTGCCACCCATATGAGCCAGGCAGTCGCTGATGTGGTCTTCCTCGGTGAGCGTCTCGAGCCCGTGATGACGGCGGTCAGAGGCTCGCGCAGGGCGCTGCGACTGATGCGGCAGAATCTTTGGCTTGCTGTCGTCTACAACCTCCTGGCTGTGCCCATTGCGATCGCCGGCTTGGTGACGCCGCTGATTGCCGCTGCGGCTATGTCAGGTTCGTCGGTACTGGTCATGTTGAATGCGCTACGGGCACGAAGAAGCGAGGCGGCCTGATGGAAGTCCTGGTCTATCTGGTTCCGCTCGCTCTTTCGCTCGGCTTCTTCGGCCTGTTGGGCTTTCTGTGGTCGCTGAAGAGTGGTCAGTATGACGATCTCGACGGGGCGGCTTGGCGCGCAATCACCGATGAAGAGCCCAACGAGCCGTCGGTGCCGATCCAGATAGTGAAAATGGACCAGGACATTCGTGGAAGCGGTCGTCAGCGCTGTCCACGCGAGTGCTAGCTCGCGCATCCAGTCGGCCCACCGCCGTAACTGGCGAGAACATGCGAGTCGCGAAGTCGGACAGCAAGCAGCTTGTTGAGGGATGCAATGCGCTCCATGATCAACAAAGGCTGCTCGATGGTCTGTCCGGCTATCGATGGCGAGCAGTGTGTCCGAGACCACGATAGCTGCAGTCGCGGCTTCAGCCGCTGCCTCGCGCACGACGTCCCATTAGCTGCAGTCTCATCGATCACCGCTATCTCGATCGCGTAATCAATCGGGCCGGCGATATCGCATTCTCCGGCAAGGTCGACCGTCGGACAACGAGGAACGCTCGAATTTGGACGAGTGTGGCGACTGGAGCCAAAAGTGCTGGCCGTCGATATCGACGTCGTCCGAAATCTCTCTTTCTAAGAGATCATTGCGAGTGCAAATGATGGCTTTGCCGCTCTCGCGCTACGTCAAGAAAAATGAAAGCTGTTCACGCGACAGGATTGTACCACTTCGATAGGTTGTCGAGGTCGCGCAATGGAAGACGAGATCCGATCCGGTTGCCTCGATCAGCGCAAACGAAACTCTGCAGCTAGACGATCAGCTTGCCGACTGTGGCGGGAGCGACCATTATAGGAGATCGCGACGGTGTCTCACAGGGACTTGCATGGTTGATCCCTCTAAGATCGATACAAACCTCGAACCTGAGCAGTTCTCGGACTAATCGCAATTCGCTTGTCAAAAGTTTTCAGCGACTTGCTATAACCTGCTTGGTTTCGAACAACGTACGTCGATGAGGAGAGCTGCATTCGTCAACTCGTGGCGAAGTCTCTTGATACCAAACCTCCACAAAATGTTACAACCGGGCAGCCGTCGTTAATACCTGAGATATTGTCTTCTGAACATATGAGCGAGCTTGCATCTTTGCGCGAGTGCTATGTTGCCTCTTTTTTACGGTCGTCGCTTTGAAAAAACTATGTTACAAGCCGCTCCTCTCAAAAGGAGCATTCATTGTGAAAAAAGCAACCAAGAAACGCGTTAAGCGGCGCGAGTGGACCAAGGCAGATATCAAGGAGCTCAAGGTTCATTCAAAGGCTCGAACGCCGGTCACAAAGATATCAAAAATGACCAAACGCTCTGTCGGTGCGCTACGCCAGAAGGCCCTGCATCTTGGCATCGGATTGGGACATCAGCGTTAGCTTATGGGCTGTGCTGGTGATTGGTCAGTAGGGCGGCTCCCGGGCCGCCCTTATTGGCTGTTGGATTTGTGTCGCAACTGCGCCTCGCGGATTTCCGCGGAACGGTATGCGGTTCGAATCCTGCCTGGCCCCCGCTGTTTAAGCGCAGTGATCCCAGTTGAATGAATATAGCCCAGCTCCTGAAGGAACAAACTTCGAGCCCAGTGGATTTCTCTTGATTTCATTGCCGCGATCGTTGCTGCTGATACCGAGAATGTAGGGCGGTTGAAGCGCTATAATGCGAAGTTTCGAATCCTGTGTGCTCGGTGAGTACAGGTTGCATTTTTAGTGAACGTCTGGCCTGCTTCCCGGTGTGTTCCTGCCAGAGGCTCTGAGCGCCTTGGTTGTGCGGTCGATCAGCTCTGATGAGGTGGCGGAGTTCCAGCGGTTGATCCGAGAAGAGCTTATCATTTAGGACACCAACGGTCCCTTGCTCGAAGGAGGTTCGCCGGCATAGTGTGTCCGTGATCGGCGGTCCGCTCGCGATTTTGCGGGGGCGCAGGATTGAGATTTGCAGAGAGATGAGCATTTCACTCACGTGCTCGCTACAGCTTCAGGATTGCGGTCGGGCCCCGAGCTTTGATGAGGTTTCGAAAGGAGCCTGGTAGTTGCTGCCATCTCGCAAACCTGACTACTCACGAAGTTGCCTGAGCCTATACGCACTTCTTGGCCGGTTTGCCTAAGTGCTAAGTTCAGCTGTCTTGTTGCTACTGTGATCGGCTCCTCTCGGCCGACCAAGGAGAAAGTTGCGTAATGGCCTTTAGAGTAGGTCTTTAAAATCAGGACGCGCCCCCCGAGGGGGCATTGGCTAATAGTATCGCCGATGAGTAATCTTGCGAGTGGGTATTACGCGAAGATCATGGGGGGCTACGGCTTGGGCGTAAGCGTACCCGGCCGCGCCCGCCGGTTCGCTCGAGCTTCGGAGCGATACGGTGCGCCCAGCAGCAATAGAAACAGCGCACGGTTGGCTTGATAGCTGGCGGCGGAGCGGCTGCGTCCTGAACCCGTCATCACGCGGGCACCTTCGGCCGTATAAACGGACCACAACCACCTTCGTCCACGCTGCTTCAAGAAAGACTCGAAAACTGGAAGCGTTGACATGGCTACGGAGCGTCATTTCTGACGGTCGTGCGTTTGGTCTTCGGAAGGCCGGAGACGCTCTCACGGCGAACCTTCTCCAGACGATGCCTGACCGCGGCCAGCTTGGTAATGAACTCGTTTGATCCGCTTACCCCGAATTCATCAGAAGCGAGCTCGTCCAGTCCTTGCTGTTGCGGCGCCAAAGTCAATAGGCGCTTGCGAGTTTTGGCCGTCAGCGTCATCTGCACGACCCGAGCATCGCTCGCGCAGTGCTTACGCCGCAGGAATCCACTTTTCTCTAGTACCTTTGAGTGGGTCGTGACGAACGAAGGGTCGACGTGCATCAACTTTGACACCACGTTGACGGAGACACCATTTTCCTTGCCTAAGTAGGCCACTGCCATCAGGATCGTCCACTGTGGCCCAGTGATGCCAAGCACATGAGCTCGGCATCTGGCGAGCTCTTCGAGACAGGCACTGATCGATCTGATCTCCCAGATGAACGGCCGGATCGTCTCCAGTCCCTCAGTAGAGACGCTTTCAAGCGCGCTGGCTAGACCGGGCAAATCCGGCGGCATCGTAGGTCAGGTTCCATCCTTCACCGGCTTCCCTTAGCGCGAATTGGAAGTAGGTACAACGCCGTAAGAGTAGGTGAATCAAATACTTGGTACGGTTCGGACGGATGGGGCAGGTACGCCGTAGCTGCTCGGGAGCCCCGCTCATTGCTTGAAGACCAGCAGCGGCATTCACGGCCACTTGCGTTGGGTCGATGTTGGACGCCGTCGGCTCGATGCGCCTGCCAGATCAGATAGCCGCGATTTTGGTCTGCTTCCTGCCTCACTCGCCGACCTGTCTGCTCTCCTGCTGAATTTCTCTGCGGCATGCCGAGCATCACGGAGGCGGATGTCGCCTTCTTACGTCGGCGATGTAACAACGTCGCTACGGCGCAGGGATTTATCCGGTAAACGTCCGTATAATTCTTCCCAACCTTCCCATGTCGGTAGCCAATCTTCGTAGAGTTGAGCTGACCTTTGACTTCGTCGTAACTGTGAGCAACGGGGACAGCGAAATGATTCTGTAATCGCGTTAATCCGTCGAACGCAACAGCTCTCACGATCAATTGCAAGCGAAAATCTTCTCGGTTGATACGTGCTGCATAAGTGGCCGTCTCACGCGATCTCACGGCCGGCCGTTATTCGGTCAATCGAACGAGTGCTGCGAGGCGCGCTTTTCAAGCATGAGGATCTGAACTATGAGCGGTTATTTTGACCATTCGCCTGCGGTGTGCTTTCTTCTCGGCCTCCCTCGATCCGGGACGACTCTCCTGGCGCACTTGCTCCAGCACCAGCCTGACATTGTGGCTCCGCCTGAGCCCTGGTTTATGCTGGCACTTGAGGCATTTGGCAGGGTCGATCAGCGACATCCGGCAGGATCCCCGCTGATCGAGGCTGCCACATCCGAATTTTTGGGACGGATAGATCGCACGTTGGTCTGTCGGGCCTTTGCCGACAATGCGTACAGCCAGTATCTGGCGGCAGCGGGCAAGCGCATCATCATAGACAAGACACCACGTTACTGGACGGCGCTGGAATTTCTTGAAGCGGTCTATCCAGAAGCACCACACATCCTTCTGATGCGCAATCCTTATGCCATCGCCGCTTCACTGAAATCAACGTGGGGTATCCCGCTCCGGGCAGAAAACTCCCACCCGGTCAGCGTATCTGCTCTCGCTGATCTCATGCTCCGCCTGCCCGATGTCGTCATATCGTCACTCGCCGATCTGGTTCTGGGCCTTCCCAGGCTCGCCGCGCACCGCACTCGGCCGCGGACGCAGCTAATAAAATACGAACTGCTCGTGGCGCATCCCGATCAGGAGATCCGGCGCCTGTTGGTGGCGCTTGGCTGTGATTCAGCGGTTGCCGCATCCGCGGGAATGGAACAGGCAGATTATCTTCGATCCAGCCGCTTCGGAGACCGGAAAATCCTGGAGCGAAACGCGGTCGACGAAAGCTCTGTCAAAGCATGGCAATCGCAATTGAGCGCTGAAGAGATGCAAACGGTGACCGATCTGATCGGCGCCGAACTTTTGATAGAACTCGGATATGAGCAGGAGCTGCTGCATGCACAGCAAGCCGGAGTGGTGGATAGGGGAGGAGAGGTAACCGAACTCTATCGTCGGATATTCCAGACCTGGTGGGATTTGCGCAGTGGCAAGGCAGGAGTACTATCCGGCTCATCTCAAATAGGTGAGCCAGTCGACACCGGTCCGAAAATTTCAAAGAGCGTTCGTTCAGCATCCGGCAGCTCCATAGTGCGGCACACGCAAAATCTGTCGGGCACCAAGGTCGAGGAGGATCTGCGGCCGGTGGACTCAATGGTGGCCCAGTTGCAACACGTGCTGTTGGCCTCAGAAGCTGACCGCGCTGCGGGATTGGATGCCATTCAAAATCGCGACGCGGCCATCCAGATTTTACGCGGCGAGATCGAGCGCCTTGAGCAGGCCCTCAATGTGTCTTAGGGTGATCTGGATGCTTGCGATCAAAACACGCTGGCTTATTTAGCCAAACTTAGCCCGCAACGAGCTGGTCTGCGCGCCGGATGACTGGCGCAGGCTAGACCTCATCAGCGGTGGAATGCACTCCGGTCTGCGGTTCCCGGTTGCACTCGTGCTTGACCTTGCAGCGAGCCGTGCGTCATGGCGAGCAGCTTTTTTCGCCACCGGTATCTCATCGGGGCTGCAGCCGTAGAACGGCGAAGAACAGAGATCCTGCATCGAAAAGAACATATGCTGCCTAGACATCTGCGCCGCCTCGAAGCTGAATCGATCGAAATCATGCGTGACGTGGTCGCCGAGTTCAAAAAGCCGGTGATGCTTTATTCGATCGGAAAAGACTCGAGCGTGATGCTGCACATTGCGATCAAGGCCTTTTTTCCCGCTAAGTTGCCTTTTCCCCTGCTCCACGTCGACACGACCTGGAAGTTCCGCGAGATGATCAACTTCCGGGACGCCACAGCCAAGCGGCTCGGCCTCGACCTAATCGTCCATGTAAACAAGGAGGGCATCGAGCGCGGGATCAATCCGATCGACTCCGGCTCCGCGCTTCATACCCAGGTGATGAAGACAGACGCCCTGAAGCAGGCGCTCGACCTCCACGAATTCGATGCTGCTTTTGGCGGTGCCCGACGTGATGAGGAAAAGAGCCGCGCAAAAGAGCGGATTCTGTCCTTCCGCTCGGCAGGGCACGTATGGGACCCTCGTAACCAGCGGCCGGAACTCTGGAATCTATTCAACACTCGGATTCGCCAGGGCGAAACCATGCGCGTCTTTGCACTGTCGAACTGGACTGAGCTCGACGTCTGGGAATATGTCATGCGCGAGAAGATTCCGGTCGTCCCGCTCTACTTCGCAAAGCAAAGACCGATCGTGCGTCGAAATGGCGCGATGATCATGATCGACGACAAGCGATTGCCGCTTCTGACCGGCGAGGCGCCGCAAATGCGGATGACCCGTTTCCGTACGCTGGGATGCTATCCGTTGAGCGGAGCCATTGAATCCGATGCGACAACGATCGAAGACATTGTCGCAGAGATGCAGACCGCGACAGTATCGGAGCGTCAGGGCCGCCTGATCGATGCCGATGAAGCCGCTTCGATGGAGAAGAAGAAGCGGGAAGGCTACTTTTGATGCTTGCCAAACCAATAACGCAATCTATCCAAGCCAAGCCAAAGGACCAGCTGCGATTCATCACATGCGGCTCGGTCGATGACGGGAAATCCACGCTGATAGGCCGGCTGCTGCATGACAGCAAGATGATTTACCAGGATCAGATGACGGCGTTGGAACGAGACAGCGCCAAGCACGGCACTACCGGCCGTGAGATCGATTTCGCGCTGCTCGTCGACGGGCTTGAAGCCGAACGAGAGCAAGGCATCACGATCGATGTAGCCTATCGTTTCTTTGCGACGGAGCGGCGCTCGTTCATGGTGGCTGATACACCCGGCCACGAGCAGTATACCCGCAACATGGCAACTGGCGCCTCAAATGCCCAGCTCGCCATCATCCTCATCGATGCCCGCAAGGGCGTGCTGGTCCAAACCAAGCGGCACTCGTTCATCTGTTCGCTGCTTGGTATCCGCCATCTCGTCTTGGCAGTGAACAAGATCGACCTCGTCAACTACAGCAAAGAGACCTTTGATCGGATCGTCGCCGACTATGTGGGCTTTGCCGCAGATCTCGGCTTCGATACGATCGTCCCGATCCCGATCTCTGCCAGGTACGGCGACAATGTCGTCAACCGCTCTTGCAACACTCGCTGGCACGATGGTCCCTGCCTGCTCGGCCAGCTCGAGAGCATTGGGATCTGCTCCGACAGCTCCCGGCAGGCCTTCCGCTTTCCGGTCCAGTGGGTGAACCGACCGGACCTGGATTTCCGAGGTTACGCCGGATCCGTAGCTTCAGGAAGCATCTCGGTGGGAGACGACATCGTCGTCGCAGCATCCGGACGAACCGCGCGCGTCAGGCGGATTGTAACTCAAGACGGCGATCTACCTTGCGCCGAGGCGGGCGATGCAATCACGCTTACTCTTGAAAGCGAAATCGACATCAGCCGCGGCGATCTCCTGGCATGCCCAACCGAGCGACCGGAACTCGCCGATCGATTCGCCGCTCATCTGATCTGGATGGATGAGGACCAACTCGATGTCGGACGCAACTACATCCTGCGCATTGGATCGCAGACCACAGCCGGCAGCATTACTGCGATAAATCATCGGATCGACGTCAATACGCGGGAGCACCTGGCAGCCAGGACGCTTGGCCTAAACGAGATCGGATTTTGCAATGTCTCAACCGCATTGCCCGCGGCGTTCGATCCTTACGAGGTCAATCGCAAGACCGGATCATTTATCGTCATCGACCGATATACCAACCGCACGGTCGCAGCCGGGATGATCGCACGTCCACTGCGGCGAGCTGCCAACATCGCTTGGCAATCCCTTGCAGTGGGACGCAAGGAGCGGGCCACTCTCAAGAACCAGAAGCCTTGCATCATTTGGTTTACCGGCCTGCCTGGCGCGGGAAAGTCGACAATTGCCAATATTGTCGATCAAAAGCTGTTTGCAATGTCTCGGCATGCCATGCTGTTGGATGGAGACAACCTGCGGCACGGATTAAACGCGGACCTTGGCTTCTCCGAGACCGACCGCATGGAAAACATTCGGCGTACCGGGGAAGTTGCAAAGTTGATGGCGGACAGTGGCTTGATCGTAATTTGTTCGTTCATCTCGCCTCACAGGGCCGAACGAGATATGGTGCGCAGTCTGGTCGGTAAGGAGGAGTTTGTCGAAGTCTTTGTCGATACGCCGATCGAAGAATGCGCGCGGCGCGATCCCAAAGGTCTTTATTCAAAGGCGAAGTCCGGTAAGATCAAGAACTTCACCGGCATCGATGCGTCCTACGAAGCGCCGACAAGACCTGAAATTCATCTCAGGACCATGGAGCAGACGCCTGAGCAAATGGCCCAAGCTGTAATCGATGTCTTGGCGGCGCGCGAAATTCTTGGCGGTTAGTGGTTGTCGAACCTATCACCTCGTATCTCACCGTCGATTTAGCAAGATGTGCCCCTCACCAAGCCGCTGGCCCGGCCAAGGCGACTCGGGTTAAGCACGGGCATCAATGGACTCATGCTCTAAGGAACAAAATGGTCGCGTCCACACGTCGATTGCCCGCTTCTGGTTATGTGCTCGAAATCGACGGTCAATTGAAAACCGAATTCGCGACCAGAGATGGGGCCTTTGCAGGAGCGCAGGAGCTCAAGAAGCGCCGTCCGATGCTCCAGGTCAGGATCTACGACGCCAGGACAAAGGCCAGAGAAGAAGTTCGACTTCCAGTAACTTGAGTTTTCGCTTCACGTTGTTTCTTGCGCGTATGGCGTGGCTCCCCTTATCAAACCTGTGGCTACCGAGATTGGATGACGACGTCAGCCCGGCTGAAGCGGCGGGGAATTGAACACAGGTGCGGAAGCATCGCCAGCATCGGCTGGCTGCAGTCCAGCGCTTGGAGTTTGAAACCTGTACGAGATACTCCAGCGCCCTGACATAAAGTACGAGATCGCGCAGCTCGGCCACGAAGTTTCGAGCGCTCGAGAGTTTGATCGAAAGACGGAGCAGGCAGCAGGATCAGCTGTCACAGCGATATTCTCAGTTCTCGAGATCGACCCGAAGCTCGATACCGCACCCGCCGTCCTGCTGTCACGCAAGAACGCTGTACTGGCGATCACGGCAGCTTGGCTCCTAAAAGCGGCGCCAGACGCTTAGCGTGCTGCGCGTCAGCTTTTCGTCAGCTACCTCGCCTAGCATGTTACTGTTTCGACGACCCGAGTTTCCGAATCCAATTTAAACACATTGATCGGGGGCGGAAACGAGAGGTTCAGGGGCGGCCATCGCGGCTCCGACTAATTCAGTCATGGCCCAACTCCCAATTTCCGCGGTACCTCCATTCGGATTTCAGCTCAGCGTGCCAAATGCAGTCGCCAGAGTCGGCGATGGCCCAGGACTGGTTGTCGTGCGGCCCGTCGATCGCCCGGCCGGCGCCCGGCTCGGACATTCTGGGTCATTGCGGCGGGTACGATCTTGGGCGAGATTTGCCTATATCTCACCTTTCGATCGCCGCGGCCGCACAGGAGATCCGTGCGCAGTACGCGTAACGCAAACGGATGGGGTACGGCCGCCCGAGGGCGAGGCAGGGGTCTCAGATATAGAAAGCCGATGGGAATTCAGCGGCTGTTGGCGGTTGACTCTCTGCGCGGAGACAAGACCACCCCACTCATGATTTCGCTTCGTTCCAGATCCGGTTCAGGTCCGGTTAGATTCGTAAATCGACCTGCGCCCAACTCGCGAGAGATTCAAATGCTCCGTATACGAAAGCGCTGCGGGCGAACGGTTGGGGCCGCTGAAACCAAGGACGCCGTACCGTCAGCGCTCCAACCGGGGATCATCGCGCTGGAATCTGCGCTGACGGTAATCGGCGGTGGAAGCATTAAAAATTGCTTACTACGATCATTGCCAGCGAAACCGGGGTACCTGACACATAACCGCTGCGAGACGACGCGTGAATGACGACATAGGTTGCAAAAGTTGCTTTCAAATCGACCCTATCGATTTGCTGCCCGATGAGGGCGCCCGGCGGCGGTTCGAGGCGATTGTGGATCGTGCAGGGGACGCGCGCTCAACGTGGTCGCCGCTTGATGAGGAAATGCGAGCGACTCGTGCCGAGCTTCACCGCGTCGAGACCCGCCGCAAACAGCTGATATTGGCCCGCACCGCCGGCGGCCCCGTCGCGGACAAGGAGGCAGCGCAAATCCGTGACTTGGACGTGAAAGCCGCCGGATTCGCTGAAAAGTTGCGTTGCCTCATCGGTCGGGAGGCGACTGCTGCCGCCCGTATGCGGAACTGCGAGAGCCTGGCATCACGCTGCCGGGCCTTTCTGGCTCGCAGTGGCCTGCGGTCGGGCGTGCGTCTTACCTCGATCCCCCAAATCGCGCTGTCGGAGATTCTAGGGCTCGACGAGCCGATCAGTGAGGCTCTCAAGCGCTTGCGCCTGCGTCTTGGCGAGCTCGAAGCCGATGCGCACCGGATTCGCAGTGCGCCATTTCCCAGTGAGGCAAAGAAGCAAGACGCGGCGGTTCTGATCGCACGACTGGCGGAACGTGGAGCGCCGTCTATCTTAGCCATGATTGATGACAACGCGCGTGAGATCAAATGGCCGCTCATCCTCCAGGAGCACGATCTGACGGCTGTCGTCCTCGGTGCGGACACGCGGGTTGTGGGCAGGGCATCTGGTCAGGTTCCCGATGTAATTGGGCTGCTCTGTTGGGTCCTTCGTGACACCTTGACCGAGAAGGTGAACGAATTGATCGATACCAACAGCGACGATGCTGCCGCGCTCCCGACGGATGAGCGTGAAAAGCTGCTGACTCAGATCGAAGCTGACAAATTGATGACCGAACGCAAAGAGGCCGCCCTGGTACAAGCCGCGCAGGCTGCGGGCGAGGCCATCGAACACCGCGATGGCATCAGCGTTCTGGCCGCGCTTCAGCTCGAGCTGGTCACGCAGACACTATGACGACGCGGCCGCGCAAATATGCTCTCGCAACTGGCTTAACTGGTTGTCCATGAAGGAACGCGGAGTTAGCCTGCAACGAACCGGATCAGGCGACGATTTGGGCAGGGAGTTCAAGCTTTGCAAGCGGAAAGCACAATGCTGTTGCGGTCTTTCCCTGAGACCATTTCCTACGCGCCTCTTCGGACTTCTCCAAAGCCATTTAGCGAGCCGTCGATGCGCAGACGGAAAGGCGTGCGGGCGGCCGGGAGAGGCCGCCCGCGTTTGTTGAACTTGGCCATCTCGGGGGCTGCGTGAAATGTATGAGAAGCCAAGTCCACGCGACACTCCTAGCAACTCGCGTGCCAGACGGTCCGACCTCAAAGAGGTGCGGGCTGTCGTGCTCAAGGAAAGCGCACCGACGGCGGTGCGCCGCTCGTGCGAGTTGCGTCACGAAGGGGCTTTCTCCAAGCCGTGCCTAAGCTTGGCAAAAACGGGCCATGTTAGTCATATAACGACGACGAGGAGCAAAACGAGGCGCTTCCGCACCTCATGCTGTGTCGGCTTTCGAACGGGCGCGTCGTGAACCCGGCGTGCACGTCTGCAGCGCTTGCGAGTAGCGCAGCGGGGATACGCACGTTCGCGACGCACGGTTTCACTCGGCGAGATACACCTCGAATATCCGTAGCTTGGAACCCTGTCACATTGCCGAATCATATTTCTTGTACTCGGTGGTCATGCCTAAGACTTACTCCCGCTCATTGAAGCCGGCGCATCGAACTCAAATTCCACGGGGCTTTCTAGGGACCATTGGTTGGGCGAGCCGAAGCTGACGTCGGACAGAGCTTCCTTGGTGGATTAGCGTCATGACCCCGCAAGCTAAACAGTGTGCTTTGTTGAGAGGTGTTCTGGATGATGCCGTCGCGACGGTGCCCGAAGCAAGGCGGACGTCTTCGTTGAAGGCATGCATCGCCGAAAAAGTACTAACTCTAGCCGCACAAGGCAATTCGGATCCAATTGTGTTGACACGCCTGGCCGTGCGGAGCGTCCAGCAAGCCTGTCGAGGCTGCTACGGATGCGAAGGGCAGCAACCCATCGGTCAGTGAAAGTTTCGATCATGACCCCCAAGACGATCGCAAGCGCTTTCGCACCGCTTGAGCAACTTGCAAGCCAGTTGATTCCTCATATTCCACGGGAGGACGATGCCTCGCACGACATTAGCCATACTCTACGAGTTTGGAAGAACGCGCGAACAATACAGGCGATCGAGGGCGGCGATCTCACGATCCTGGTTCCTAGCATCCTTCTTCACGACTGCGCAGCGGTTGAGAAGGAGTCTCCCTTTCGTTTTCAAGCATCTCGGCACGCGGCCGATAAAGCGTCGAAGTTGCTGAGGGAACAAGGCTTCTCGGCAAGCGCTATCGAGGCCGTTGCGCATGCAATCGAGGCCCATAGCTTCTCCGCAAACGTGCCTCCTCGAACGTTAGAGGCAAAAATCGTTCAAGACGCCGATCGGTTAGACGCAATCGGAATGATTGGGGTGGCTCGATGCTTTCACCTTGCAGGTAGGCTGAGGCGGTCGCTTTATGACGTCGACGATCCTCGCGGTCGAAATCGTCCCCATGACGACAAGAAATTTGCAGTCGATCATTTCGACACCAAATTGCTCAAGCTGGCGTCGGGATTCCAAACCGCGGCTGGAAGATCCCTGGCAAGACCCAGGCACGAGCGCTTGGTGCGCTATCTGGACGAATTGTTTCAGGAGATCTAGATCGGGAAAAGTGTCGGTTTTCAGAAGGTTGTCGTGCTGGTCTGATCAGAAGACCGTGCAACTCACCTGGTCTAGTGCCGGATCTGATCAGTATAGAAGTTCTACTGCGTGAATTCGGCTGGAGTGTTCTGACTGGCCAGAATTCCTTACGAGGAGAAAGACCAAGCGGTGCAGGCAGCGTTGGCGATTGTCTCAGCGTCCCGCCAGTACCTAGGCCAGCATTTTAGGGCACGTTACGTACAGGCTTCGAAGTCCCTCACGCTCACCTGCTCTTTGGTGGTGAGCTCCATCGTCCCCGGGTGCTCCGGCGACATCCCAACGCAGCATTTTGGTCATCACCACCTTCCGTTCGCATAATGCGTCAGATCGCATTCGACTATTCTCCCCACGTAAGCATATGCCTCATATCTAGGGAGCATTGGGCGCGCCGCGCCTTCTTCGAGCGTTTCCTCCACCAACGGCAGCATTGAGCTCGGCGACGAGGGGCTAACGCGGTATCAGGCCCCAAATTGTTGCGAGAAAGAAATAGCCTCTCTCCGGCCCACGACAGCGGACAACGCTGGGCAATCATCGCAGCATTGCTGCAGACAGCAACGACGTCGATCTGTTCGCATGGCTCGCCCCGCACTCGGCGGATTGCTCAGCGGGGCTCAGCAAAAGTTGTCGAGCTGATCGCTGCAAAAGGTCCCGCCAATCGCAAGCCAAAGCCTGACTGGACGAGACAGGGTACCCCGTTCAGACGCAATGATGACATGATGGCGGGCATGTAGAGCGGTGGCAGGCACTTCCAAGGCATCGACCTTCAAGGAAAGTAGCAAAGGCGGATAACTCGTATCCCGATCTGGAGTTCGGCGAGGGCGCGACGTGAATCGAGCCAAATCATCGCAGGCAGAACGTCCTCACCCCTGAAGTCGCACTGTGGACACTCTGAGCCAGCTCGCCGCCGATCCCTGCAATCTTCTGCCAGCCCTCGGTTATCGCTCCGCGCGGACGTGCACGTTAGAAAAAAAATAACATGAGAAGAGTTCGGAAGAGGGTTGAAACGCACCTAACGTCAAGTTGTACGATCTGAAAATAGACGGCAAAGGTCGTCAACGTCCCGAACTCTCCAGCGAGTGACAGTATGCGAATGTCTCAAGCCTCGGGCTCAGCAGGATCCGGCGCGTCAGCAGCGGCACGCATAACGGGCGCCACGCGCGAATTGACATCTGCGCGCGATCGGCCAGACGTGCACTTTTATCTGAACTTCAACGTTCGCCTGAATGGCACAGGTCGGCCGTAAGCCGATCAGCCGACACGTCTAGCTTGCTAGGCAAGATGTTGAAGGCGCTCGATCGTTGCATGCAAGGCGGCTGGATAAGAGTTGCGCTTCGTGTCGCCTCGGTGCGCAAATGCGGCGGCAGAGCGAATTCCTGGGAGAGCTGAATGATATCGATGGGGTCTTGGCGCCTTGCGGGCATCGCTCTGCATCTGCGGATTGATGTGCATGTCGTGATCGGCCGAATTTTCGATGAGCCGTCAAGCGAAGCGCGTCTGCGCCGATGGCGTTTCGCCCAATAGCAGATGACGCGAGGGGGCTGCACGCAAGGTGACTCAAGTCGCGGCACCGCTCCAGATTCGTCGACGAATACAACTTAAGGGGAATAGTGTGACAAGACAGCGCTCTCTGTTGACGCCTGGTCCGTTGTCGCTGTCGCTGGCGGTCAGGAGCCAGATGCAGCTCGATCTCGCATCGCGCGATTGCGAGTTCAAGGAAGTGACCGCCCGCATGAGGCGGCTGATGCTCAATCTGCTGGGAAAGGCCGGGGATTATTCCGTAGTCCCTATTCAGGGAGGCGGCTCCTTTGCAATGGAAGCCGCTCTGTCCTCGTTCGTGTCCAGGGACGACAAGCCGCTCGTTTGCATAAACGGCATCTATGGCGAGCGCATCTTCAAGATCCTGCGGCTGTGGGGCGTCGACGCGCTGAAGCTTGTCAAACGAGCTACCGAGCCCTTGGACCCCCAAGAAGTTGCTGAGCATCTGAGCCGAAATCCCGGCATTACCCACCTATGTCTCGTGCATTGCGAGACGACGACTGGAATCGTCAATCCGCTGGATACGATCGTTGAAGAGGCGAAGCGGCGTGGTATCAAGACGATCGTCGATGGCATGAGCTCCTTTGGCGCGATCGATATTGACCTGAGCCGCGGTGGGATAGACGTCCTGGTGACGTCGAGCAACAAGTGCATTCAAGGGCCGCCAGGGGTCGCTTTTGTCATCGCGTCTCGCGAGCTGCTAAAAAACGCGGTCCAAGAACCGAGGTCGTTTGTGCTCGACGTGAGAGACCAATGGCTCTCGCTCGAGCGCTCCGGTGAGTGGCGATCGACCCCGCCCACCCACATCGTTCAGGCAACGACGAGGGCCTTGGAGATTCTGGAGGAGGAAGGCATCGATGCCCGGCGCCGCAGGTATGAGAAGGTTAGAGACGATCTCGTCCAAGAACTCGAAGGGGTAGTGTCTCCCCTGCTGTCTGCCGACTTGCAGTCGCCGGTCTGTGTCGCGTTCAGTGCGCCATCCGGCATCGCCGATCAGGAAGGATTTGACGGGCTATATCGCCATTTGGCGGCCCACAACCTTTACATCTACTCGAAGTTGCACCTGGCGACGCGGAGTTTTCGGGTCGGTTGCATTGGCGAGATCCAACCCAGTTGGATCGAGCAATTGGGGTGCGCCTTTCGTACATACTTTCGGTCCGGTCCGGTTCCTTGCGCGGGGGCGGCGTCAGCCCGCGAGGCTTGCGAGCGCCGCATCGAGACGTCATCGCCGTCCGCAAGGACCTCGCAGCTTCCGTTCTCTGCCGAAACTGCTGTTCTGCACGCGGGCTACCGACGTGATCCGGTGACCAAAGCTGTCGCAGTGCCGATCTATCAGAACACGGCCTATGAACTCGATGGCGATCTGAATCACATTGCGGATGTCTACAACGTCAAGGCGGATGGGTTCACCTATACCAGGATCATCAATCCGACGACCCGTGCGCTGGAAAGAAGGTATGCCGCGGTCGACATGGGACGTGACTCGCTCGCGGTCGCATCGGGTCAAGCGGCGACGTTCCTTGCCATCGTCAACCTGTCAAGCGGAGAAGTGGGGGACAATGTCGTCGCCTCACCGTACCTCTACGGCAATACGTGGAACCTGCTCCACAACACGTTAAAGCGTCTTGGTATCAGCGTCAGGACGGCGGACCCTCGCAGACCGGAGACTTTCGAACGTGCCATCGATGACCGCACGATCTGCCTATTCGGAGAGGTGATTTCAAACCCCTGTCTGATTCCGCTTCCGGTCAAACAGCTGGCTGAGATCGGCCGAAAGCACGGCGTTCCCTTGGTTGTGGATAATACGACGACCCCGCTGGTATGTCGGCCGTCAGATCTCGGTGCGGCGATTACGACCTACTCCGCCACGAAATATATCTGCGGCCACGGCACGACGCTGGGCGGTCTGATCGTTGACAACGGCAAGTTCAGCTACCGAGGAGCCTCTCGCTTTCCATTGTTCAACAGTCCTGACGAAGCGCATGGCGGGATCATCTGGCGCAACGCGCTGCAAGACGTCGACGATCTCGGAAAAAGCGAGGTTCTTCTGAAGGCACGCATGACCTGGTTGCGCGACACTGGCGCGGCCATTGCCCCCTTTGCGAGCTTTCAGCTGATCCAAGGCCTTGAAACGCTGCCCCTTCGCATGAAGCAGCACTGCGCAAACGCCAGGATCGTGGCCGACGTTCTTAAGGCGCATCCGAAAGTACGTCGTGTCTTCTACCCGGGGCTGTTCGAAGGAGCCGACCGGGAAACCGTCGACCAGACGCTCAATCCCGCATACGGACACGGCGCGATGGTCATGTTCGAGGTGGAGGACGAACAGGCCGGGCGCAAGTTCATCCAGAACGTGGACCTGATGTATCACGTTTCGAATGTGGGGGATGCCCGGACGCTCGTGACGCATCCTGTTTCGACGACCCACACCACCGTTCCGCGGGAGAAGCGCGAAGCCGCCGGCATATTTGGCGGTTCGATCCGGCTTTGCGTCGGCATCGAAGACGTCAACGACATCGTGCGCGATCTGGACGGAGCGCTTTCCGCAATCTGACAACTTGTAAGGCGATCAGGAAGAGGTTCTCATGAATCAGACAGACGCTTGGAAACTGAGGTCGTCCCGTTATGAAGCGGTTCAGTTCAGCCGCGAGATCAACAAGCAACTCTCAGAACTGAGGCCCGACAATGTAACGGGAATGGTCTATATCGCCAAAGATTACGCTGTAATTGCCGCTTGCACGCTCGCGACGGTCTGCGTCTCTTGGTGGCTGTACCCGGTGGCCGTTCTTCTGATCGGCGCCTACCAGCGCGGTCTGACGACGATCGCTCATGATGCGGCTCACCGTACGCTCGCGAAGAACACGACCTGGAACTATGTCCTCGGCATTCTGTTCGCCGCCTATCCCCTGTTCCAGCGCCACTGGGCCTACCGAATCTCGCATGTCTATCTGCATCATCCGTATCTCGGCGACCCGGAGAAGGATCCCGACCTGAAATTCTTCATGACCAATGGTGTTTACGACGTCCAGCCTCCCGAGCGGTACGCCTTCAATATCATCTGGAAGCCGATATTCGGTGGGGCGACACTGGCCTATCTGAAGTATCTCTGGACCAATCGGTTTTCGATCACGGATGCCGAGGATCAGAGCCGCTCAGGCATCCTTGTCGACAAGTATGGCTTCTATCTCTTCTGGATCAGCATCTTGGGCGGTTCATATGCGCTTGGGCTGCTCCACATCGTGATCCTGTTTTGGATCGTGCCCTATCTCACCACGTTTCAGGTTCTCGGGTGGTTTGTCGAACTCGCCGAACACTCGCCGATGTGCGAGACCGAAACGAAGAACGTCTATCTGACCAGGAACCGGAAAGGGAATTTCCTCGAGCGCGCCATCCTTGGACAGAATCTGGATGAGTACCACCTCGAGCATCACCTGTCGCCGGGCATCCCGTTCTGGCTTTTGCACAAAGCCCAGAAGATCCGGATGCAGGATCCGGGTTACGCAAAGGTTGCCGCGAGCTGGGGAGGGCTCTTCGTCAAGGGGCCGCAAGGTCAACCCAGTGTTATGACTCAGTTGAAGGAGCGAAATCGACGCTTGTATGAGCAGTCGGTGGCCGATGGCCATGCGAAGGGGCAGGTGGCGTGACTGTGCAACTGTCAGACGAAGCCCGCGCCGTGGTCGGCATCACCTCGAACCGACTTTTGGTCGATGGCGTGCATCGCGACTGGCTACGACGCAAATACGTCAAGGCGCTCCTTCATCATGCGGGGGTAGCCTGCGTCATATTGCCGACGATCGACGCTGAAGATGCGAGGGGCGAGCCCGCCCGGGCGATCATGGACGCGCTCGACGGCCTCGTCTTGACAGGAGATGAATCGAATCTTGATCCGGCCGTCTTGAAAGCGCCTGCGTCCCATCCAGGAGCCGATCAGCAGGACGTTGAGGATGGTATCCGCGACCGCCCACGGGACAGGCTGTCTGCGGTAGCCATCGATAGGGCCATCGCGCTCGGAATGCCGATCTTGGGGATCTGCCGGGGGCTTCAGGAGCTCAACGTCTATTTCGGCGGCACACTCCATCCATCGCTTGTGGAGTGGAGGCTGGGAAGTGCCCTGATGCATGCCGAGAAACCGGATCGTCCAAGAGACCGCCAGTACGATGCTGCGCACAGCGTGAGGATATGCTCCGACGGTGCGCTTTTTCCGATCGCGGGCGCAGCGGAAGCGCAAGTGAACTCCCTGCATAATCAAGGCATAGAGGCGCTTGCCACCGCGCTGAAGCCGGAGGCATGGGCGCCTGACGGACTGGTTGAAGCAGCCTCTGTCATCGGGGCGCCGACGCTGCAAATCGGCGTGCAATGGCACCCTGAATGGCACGTCTCGACCGATCTCCTGAGCAGGCGACTGTTCATGGCATTTGGAAAAGCGTGTGTTGCGTACTTCGAATCAAAGAAAACCTAGAGGCGGATTGTGACGTTTCAAACCAAGCGCGGTCCGCCCAGGTCGAAAGACGAGTCTCTGGGAATCGATGCACGAGCATGGTTCGGGGGGCGCGCTGCGCCGCGCCACCGGCAGGGGAAGGGCGGTCGATTGACAGGACGCTTTGCTTTGGGAGTTCTCTTTGTGGCGCTTTATGTTGTCCTGAGCGCAGCAGGCGAGGTTTATGCGGCATCGTATTTTCAGCAGGCGGACGTGTTCGTTGCTCTCCTTGTGTCCTTTGCCGCGGTGTGTCTGACATTCAATCTCCTGGCTGGTCACGAGGGAGGAAAGGCCCGGGCCGCCAAGTCGGCGCTCCTGGTTTTTGTCTCGCTCAATATCGTGACCGCGATCAGCTGGATCGGGTTGTTTATCGCCCTGAAATACGCCGAGCCTGCGATCGTCGTCGCCTTTATGGTGGCGTTAGGACCCGCCGCAACGGTGTGGTTGAACGCGCTGATCAGGCGGCAGGGCGTCCCTCCGGCATCCGATATCGTCGTGAGCGTCGCGATCGCGGCGATCGGTGGTTATATGATTTGGATCTCGGCAACCGGCAACGCTGGTGTGGCATGGGGAGCTCGATCGTCCTTCGGTATCATCTTGGCGATCGTGGCCGGCCTGTCGCTCGCCCTGACGAACATACTCGTCAAGCTTTTGTTCGACCGCGGATTTTCTGGTCGACAAGTGTTGGCGCATCGGTTTTACGGCACGATCCTTTTGCTGCTGGGACTGGTCGACCATTCCTCCATCGCGCTCGAGATCTCGCAGCATTGGCTTGCGATCGCAACGATTGGGCTATCCACGATCGTTATTCCTTTGCTCCTGATCCAGGAGGGCATTCGTCGCGTAGAGCCCTTCACGGTCAACATGGTCCTGTCCACCGCTCCTGTCGTCACGTTCCTGTTTCAGTACTTTGATTCTCGCATCGTGCCGTCGCCACATACGTTCGTTGGAAATGTTCTTATTACGGCTGTCGCCGTCGGCAACGTCTGCTTGCAGTACCGGAGGTCCGCATGAACGAACGGAATTGTGTAATCGTCGACGCATATTCGACTGGCCGATTTCTGCCGGAAGAATTCAAGCAGTATGGAATTGGAACAGTGCATGTGATGTCGGCTGCACAGATTCCAGCCATCTTCCAATCCCATTTCAATACGGATCTGTATGATGAAGTCATTCGTCCGCCCGAGCACATGGGGTACGAGGAGATCGTCGAATATCACCTTAAGGCTCTCCATGGCAGGGAGCTGGAGTTCGTCATAGCGGGGTGCGAGACCGGAGTTGAGCTGGCCGATTCCATCTCGGAGCGGCTGGGCCTACCCTCAAATGGGACCGCCCTTTCAGCCGCCCGGCGCGACAAATCGCGCCTTTGCGAAGCGTTGGCCTCGGCAGGTGTGCGATCGATCAGACAATTGGTGTCCGACAATGCTGGAGAGATCACAAGCTGGAAGCGTGAAGAGAGCTTCGAAGAGGTCGTGATCAAGCCGCTGAACAGCACAGGAACGGAAGACGTGTTCTTTTGCTCGACCGATACGGATGTTCAGCGCGCTGTGACCGCCATCGTCGGCAAGACGAACCGGGTCGGAGCGCTCAATAAACTGGCGCTTGCGCAGGAAAAGATAAACGGCCAGCAATATACCGTAAATGCCGTCTCGATCGACGGAGATGCGTTCGTCACGGAGGCCTGGACCTATGACACCGTGCCCGTCGAGGGCGCGTCGTCGGTCTGCTCACTCGAGCGGTTGTTGGGTGGTAAGGAGCCAATCGTTCAGGAGCTGTCCGACTATCTTGTTCGTGCGTTGCAGGCGCTTCGGATCGCCGACGGGCCCGCTCATGCCGAGATCATCGTTGATGATCGGGGACCGGTTTTGGTCGACTTCGGAGCGAGGCTGCAAGGAACCATGTCGGCGAAAGCTCGGACGATGGCTTTGGGCCATAACCATTTGACGCTCACGGCTTGGCGCTACGCAGATCCCAAAGGCTTTGCTGAGTATATGAGGCGACGCGGGGTCTACAAGCGGCAGGCTCATGCACTGTGTGTCTCGCTGATTTCCGACATGGGCGGCGTTGTGACGGGTTATTCCGGACTCGATGAAATCCGCAAGCTCCCGAGCTTCGCGGATGCCATTGCATTCGTTCCGATAGGTCAAGAACTGGTTCCGACGATCGACTTGGCGTCGACGCCAGGCATTGTGTACCTGGTGAATAACGACCTGATCCAGCTCGAGGATGACTATCGCCGACTGCGTGCGATGCGGATGGACCAGGTGTTCGATTTGGTCGCGCAGGAATCAAACCGATGACGGACGCTCGGGGGGCTTGTGCAAAGTCAGGCCGTACGGCCATGATTGGCGTGAGTGATTTCGACGGCATCCTTCGAGGCAAGCACGCCCTGGATAAGGATTTCCTGGATGAGGATAAAGTCATTAAGTTCTCCGAAGCGGTGCTCGCATGGGACTGTTCCGACCAGGTCATTCCGGCGGGGTTCACGCAAAAGCCGCTATCAGCGTTCGGAGACGCCGATCTGCGTGTTCTATCAGGCAGCGGCCGTTCGGTTTCCCACGTTGGCGATCTGTATCTCTACCTCGCCGAGTTTGGAGGCCGGCATGCGGACATTTGCCCGCGAGGTATTCTGCGTAAAGTACTGAAAAGAGTTGCTGACCACGGATATGGCTGTACCGTCGGGTTCGAGTTTGAGTTCATGCTGTTCAAGGAGAGTGCCGACACAATTCAAGACAAGCCGTTCGGCGAGTGGGCTCCTTTGACGCGTGGTCCGTTCGGTTACTCGATAGCGCGTTCTGTCGCGCACCAGGAGCTGTTCGGTGAGATTTTGGCGCTTTGCGAGAAGGCCAGAATACCTCTCAGCGGGCTGCACTTTGAATCGGGGCCCGGCGCGATTGAAGCGTCACTTCGCCATTGTGATGCCCTGGAGGCTGCTGATCGAGCAATCATCTTCAAGTCGATGATAAAGGCCTGGGCGCAGACGCGAGGCCTGATGGCTACATTTATGGCTAAGATTTCCGAGAAATGGCCGGGCCAATCCGGTCACATTCATATCTCGGTGTCCTCAGATGGTCAGAATGCGTTTTACGATAGTGGAGCAGTCCGCAACGTCTCGAAGCTGATGAGCCAGTTCATCGGCGGACAACTAAAATACATGAATGATTTCTCGGTGCTCGCTGTACCGAATTTCAATAGCTACAAGAGATTGGTACCTGGCTGCTGGGCTCCAGTTTGCCCGAGCTGGGGAGTTGACAATCGCTCCTGCGCGGTACGGGTCATCCCGGGAGGGCCGTCTGCACATCGCCTCGAATACAGGCTGCCTGGGGCAGACGTGAACCCATACCTCGCTCTCGCATCCGCCATCGGCTCGGGCATATTGGGTATCGAGACAAATGCGGCGCTCCCGGCTTCGACCGTCGGCGATGCAGGCGCGGAGATCGGCCTTCCATCCGGGAGATTTCCTCAAAGTCTGTCAGAGGCAACATACCGGTTTGCACAATCTCCGGCAGCCATTGATGTCTTCGGAGAAAGGTTTGTTGAAGCCTTTTCTTGCTCCCGCCGTTGGGAATGGGAAGCCGTTCAACATCGGGTCACCGACTTTGAACGTCGGCGGTACTTTGAGGTCATTTAGCTTGAGCTTCACAGCTGGGCGCTGCTGCAAACTCTTCCTCGAGGGCTCGCCGGATGCACGACCACACTCGCAGTCCGGATGGTAGACGCCCCCGAGTTCGCCTTCAACTGCCAACCGCTCCGGGATCTGGCGTGCGCTATGCGGAGCGCTCCGCGCCAGCTCCCGTTGCCATCCATCGCCCAACCGGACAAATCCAAAGTCAGGGGCCGGCTCAGGACCGGATATCACTTCAAAGCTGCGAGCATTCGCGCGAACCCACCGTTGTTGGGACGAGAAGTCCGATTTCGATCCGGTAAGGTTGGGATCGCGGCAGGCGGCGATCGGCCGCATCCGAACGTCCGCGGCTGTCGGAGAGCTTCAACTGTTCCAGCGGTCGTCCAACTGGGGGCGCCCTATCCAGGCCCTGTTAAGGCACCGCGTTGTCCAGCCCAGCTGCCGCCTTCCGTGCAGTCGCGCTTGAGCTTCCTGGTAAGGGCCGACGTAGCGAAGCTGGGTCGGTATTTTGGGATAGATGCGTCGTATCCGCGCGACGGCACGCTCTGAGGCCCTCCTGTCGCGTTCGTCAAAGTCAAATCCGTAGCCGGTGCGCAATCGGTCCGGCAGCAGCTCCGCACTGAGGGTTTGGTACCAGCGCGGCGGACGCAACCATGGTCGTGAACCGGTGAATATCTGTCGGGCCACCTCGCGCGCGGCGGTGCTGACCGACAATGTATCCGATTGCATCATCCCCGCTGTGTAGGCCGCAAATGAGTCCCAATCCGGCGGTAAGTCGCTCGACGTCAGCCCGAACAACGCCCCAAACAGCCGACTTTCGGCCCAATAGCGTTCGCGCTCTTCGACGGAGAATGGCGGTAGGATCAGGTCGTGGACGGTCAGAGCGGTGTCGACGAGCGTCGCGTGAACCCAGCGCAACGCTGCGACCTCGTTGGCGCGGTAGGGCGAGCCGCTCTCGAACCGACCGATTGCTTCGGGCAGACGGCCGACGATCATGGTATGGCGATGGTGCAGGTGCCGGGCAGCGGTAAGGGCCGCGTCGAGCGAGCCGAACACCATCGTAAACACCACATTAAAAGTTCGATGGAAGCGACCGATCGGATCCGCAAAGCTCCACGAGTGCTCGAGGACGGCCGCGGCGACCCAGGGATGCGCCAGCTGAAGCAGCAAGGCGCGGCCGGCGCCCAAAAAGGTGATGGCTTCCCGGTCGATCCGCCACGTCATCGAGCCCGGCCCAAAAATGCCCTCGACTGGTCCCGCGGCCCGAGCCCGGACGAAGTCAAGAGCAAGTTCGATGTCGCTTTCGGAGACCAGATGCGCACCGTGGGAAGCGGACGAGGGGTAATTTCACTGATCTGTGCAGTCTATCGCGATTCAGCAAACCAAAGCTCTCTCAACTTGTTGCATGACGTCCACCTGCGCGGAATACCGCCGCCGGGCATTTGGTCGTACCCCATGCGGGTAAGACTGAGCCGATGCCGCCGCCGTTTGCTGAAGACGTATTATGCGCCTTTGCGGACTCATCTAACCCCTTCACATTTCAGCAGCGTCGTCGTCAAACCCGTCTTTGTCGTAGGTGAGCGCCGAATCCGCAAACCAACTTGGCCTGTTCGCGGAGCGACCTAAGCGACCGCGACTGGTTGGCTTATGAGAACCGCGATGGGGGGCTTCAAGGTCTATCCACGATCGTGACAATGATCTCCGCGGTGCGCACGGCCGATCTCGCAACACCTCCGGCTGAAGCAAATGCGCGCGGGCGGCTTGGGGGGACCACCCGCGCTAGTCTGGGTGGAGGCTTGGCCCTCTCTTGGGGGCGCGAATGTCTGAGGAGCCAAGCCCAGACGTCTCCCAGCAACTCGCGTGCCAGACAGTCAGGTGCGCAGCCTCTTCACAGGTAGACCATGAGCTCAAGAAGCGCGGCGCCTGGGACGACACCACGGAAAAGCGTGCCGCCCGCACTTGCGCTACGAAGCGGCTTGGTCCTCACGAGGGCCGTCATTGAGCAACCAGGCCATGCGTGGCTCAGCAATCAGCGTGCCAGACAAAGTAGAACGATGGAAAAGACGTGCTCCCTTTTCAGGCCACGTCAGCTACCTGCCTGGGCGCTTCCGGACATGCATGTCAGTAACCCGACGCGGTCGTACGAGACCGCAGGATATCGGGCCTTATGCAAGAAGCCAGTGATCAAGATCTGGCAGTCCCAATCGACGTGCGTGCCCCGTCATTTGCAACGTCGATAGCCGGCCTAGATGTGAGCTGAACCTCCGGCCGCGGCGCGCGACCGAAGGTTTGTCCGGACCGGGCTTCGCGTCAGTGCCGCTTGTCACTTATTGGCGTATTGCTGGTCGGGAATTCATCAAGTGTCTCCTTGTCCTGCGGTTGCCGCCGGGGTTTCTTTGCGCCCTTGATCGACTTCCTACCCAGTTTTGCGCCCGGTGTCCTGAGCTTTGGCGACGAGTCCTCATCGTCGCTCATGCCGCTCTGAATGCTCGTAGTTTGCATGCCTTTGCGAGCCTTGGCATCAGCGGCAAGACCCTGTGCAATGACGGGGTATGCAAGGAAAGCCGAAAGGCCGCATGCGATTACGGTTGTCTTCACTAGGTTCATACATGTCTCCTGTATTGATTTGCTTGTGACAGAACGATGATTGGCATAACGCCGCGCCGCCCGCTTGCGCCGTTCGCGACTCTGAGAGTACGAATGGTGCTGCTTCAGTATCTCTCGTATGTGGTCATCGTTTAGGAGATTTGGGGTGAATTCGCGAAGTGACCATCTCATGTGTGGCGGTACAATACATCCGTATCGACGCGTGACCTTGCGGTACTCTGCTCACGAATGCAGATCCAAGAAGGGCCTGTCTTAACCGTGCATCCGTTGAGGAGCATTCACGATCGCACAGGTATTCGATGACTCCATTTTGTGCTACATCCGTCTCAAAAATTTGCTGAAAGGTGACCGACAGTTTCAAGTCTACGCCCTGACGCAACGTGAGGTTCAAGCAATTTCTGCAGTTTTGGTCCTCGACTAGAGGTACGCTCCTTGGCGCCTCACTTGGGATAACGTCGCGACGATCCGCTGATCCGCAAAGTTATCGGCGCCCTATCTCCGCAATCAGTGAACCCGATTTCCTCAAAAGTGATCGTGACACTCGCCCTGTCCTACGTGATGCGCGAAGGTGATTGCGGAACGATGCTGAAAAAGCGGCCGCAGACACGGAATTTGGTCTGGCAATCAGATGAGAAGGAAGATGTTAGGGTAGGTTTTGCGCGGCTGATGGATGTGACCTGCCCGACCCGTCAGCAGACGTCAACTCTGCCAACTCGAGGCTAGGTGTTTAGCTGGAGACAGCAGCAAGATTCGCGACCTCGCAACTGTTTTACCGGGCCCGAATTATGTTGCCTCATGCGAGGAAAGTCTTTGGCTAATTTGCAGATCGTCGCCGTGACTTCCGCTTCGCTTCGCCTCTCGCCTCGCCGGCAGATCTCGGCGGGGGCGGAGGCGCCGGCGGGGGCGAGCGGATCTTGGGCGAAGCCGAAGAAGCGAACGCTCCTGGGATCAGCGGCAAGGAAACCCGCAAGGCTGCGCAGGAGCTAGAACGAGTAGCGACGGTGAGAGACCGAGCGGCACCGGGCAAACGAGGTGTGCGCCGAGGTGCGTGAGAGGTGGAAGGCCGCATCCGCAAGCTTTTCCGGGCTGCTGCACAAAGTGCGGCAAGTGACGCATACCAAAGGCGGAGTGAACTTCTCCCGCGGGCGAAGAGCCGACTTGAGGTCTGCTTTCTCCCAGCGCCTGTCTTTGGCCTCGATGCGCTCTTCCAATGCCGCGCGCTCGGCCTCGAGGGCACCCGCCTTCTCCTCGTGATCCCGTCGGGTCCTGTCCATTTCCGCGGCTTCCGCCGAAGCCGGAGAAAAGCGGCGAAGGCGGGCTGTAGGTCGTTTGTTCCTATTGGCGTAGAATTCCCGCCCGCAAAATTCACTGTTAGGCTTCGCCGTTTGGACGTCTGGATTTGACAGAGGACCTTGGCGGCGCGTGGAGCGTTGGGAAAGGTACTTACCTTTCCGATCTTTGCGACATGTTCCAGATAGCTAGATTTTCGCCAAGGCGCCTGGGCCACAGGCCAAGCGCTTCAGTTACTGTCCGACCGACTAAACCGGATGTCGTCATCGCGCGTTCTATAGCGGGCAACACGGCGCCTGCTCCGGGGCAGGTGGCGCGCGCCCTGACCTGGGGCGCCGACGAGAAGGTTCTTCTGGTCCTGGCAGCCGCCGGCTGGCTTGCTTCCCGTGGGCGTGAGGCGCCGCTGCGGCGAGCGGGCAACCATGCTCTGCTCGTGACAGTCGGGGCGACCCTGCTGCCCCATGGTTCAAAACCAGTGTTCGATCAAACCCGGCCAGACCGTCGAACGGTAATCGGGCATGTCCATGGCATCCCGCTTTCCGGAAAACGAAAAGATGCTTTTCCCTCAGGCCATGCGCTGCACATGGGCGCGCTAGCATCGGCGGCGAGCGAGTTGCCCGCCGGTCTCCGGCGGGCGATCCGCGCGATTGCGGTCGGGCTGTCGCTCACCCGGATCGTGATCCTTGCCCATTGGGCGAGCGATGTCGTTGCCGGCTTCGCGCTCGGTGCGGTTCTTGAACGGGGCCTCAGGCTATGGACCGGCTACCCGAATGGAATTTCGACGGAGGATGATCATGCCGACTCTTGAAGACCTGAAGGGATACATGAGCGCGCAACCGGTCTGAAGCGCCCCGGCAAGCGGAAGGCGATGGATTTCGCGCGAGCGCGAAAGCCTCACACGGTTCGCTTTAAGGACGACGGTCTCATCCCGAACCATCCGCGATGGCCGCTCATTATCTATCGAAACGCCGTCGCTTTCGATGAGAGCCTGGACGCTGCGGCCGTGATCGAAGACCTATTTGAAGCGAACGGCTGGGGAGACAGCTGGCGGGATGGCATTTACAGCTATGTGCATTATCACTCCAGGATCCATGAGGCGCTCGGCATCGCGAGCGGCAAGGGCCGCGTTCGGTTCGGCGGCAACAAGGGCAGGATCTTCACGCTGAAGGCTGGAGACATCGCGGTTCTTCCCGCCGGCACAGGTCATCAGTGCCTTTCCGCGGACGATAAGTTCCTTGTCGTCGGGGCATACCCGCCGACTGGCACGTACGACGAGTGCACAAGCGCCGAACACCGTCGGGGGGCGCTTAAAGCCATCCCGAAGGTGTCGGCGCCGCGTAAGGATCCGGTCTATGGGACCGGCGGGCCGCTCTTGAAACTCTGGAAGAAATCCAAATGACCGAGTACGTCATCCGCTTCCTCCTCGGCGGCGCCGTCGTATCGGCCTTCGCGATGCTGGGAGATGTTCTGCGTCCAAAGAGCTTCGCAGGCCTGTTCGGAGCGGCGCCGTCGGTAGCACTCGCCACGCTCGGAATTGCGCTGTATCAGCACGGGGTCAACTACGCCGCCTTGCAAGCCCAGGCCATGAGTGCGGGAGCGATTGCGCTTGCCATTTACAGTGTCGTCGTCTGCCATCTGCTTGTCCGCACAAAGCTGCGAGCGTTGACGGCCACGTTGCTGTCACTGGTCATTTGGCTGGTCGCGGCCTTCGGGTTGCTCAGCTTCACCGAAGGTCAGACGTGAGCCCGATTCGCTTTTCGCCGTCATCTCTCAAGCAAGGCCGTTGGTACGAATATCTTGTCCGCTTCGTGCTCGGCGGCGCCGCGACCGTTTTTACCGGCCTCGTCAGCAGCCGCTATGGAGCAGCGATCGGTGGCGTTTTTCTTGCTCTTCCAGCCATTTTCTGCGCGAGCGCGACGCTGATTGAGAAGCACGAAATCCGCCGCAAGCGCGAAGCGGGTCTCGCCGGCGAGCGCCGCGGGCAAATGGCGGCCGCCGTCGATGCCGCCGGCGCTGCGCTCGGCGCGCTTGGCATGCTGGCCTTTGCGGCCGGTTTTTCGACGCTGATCTTGCGCAGCAACATCCCCGCCGCTTTCATCGGGGCGTCCCTCGCCTGGCTGACTATCGCGGTGCTGGCTTGGTACGTGCGCCGCAAAATGCGATCGATGCGGACAGTGCAACAGGCAAGCGGCTCCGCGAATTCGCGAACTCGATAGGATCGTTGGATGGTTGGCACTGTTTCTTCAGTCCGTAATGAGGAAGCGCGATCTCATGGCCGAGTTTCTTTCGACGCTTGTCGCTCCCAAAACGGCATCGGTCCTTCCTGCTGGCAGCGGATGTATTCGGAACGATAGGTTGATTTACAAGGCGCTATTGCAATTGGGGCGCAGACGAAATCCCACACGCCATTCAGCTACGCTGTTTCGAGAAGGGGGCGCCGTGTGCGAGGGCGTGGGGCTGCTGCAGATCATCCATGGCCTGCACCCGAAAGGGGGTGCTGACCTTCAGCACGTCACTCGTGGAACCTTTGAGGAAAGGCGCTGTTGGCTCGCATCACAACTGAGGAGGAAGCCATGCCGGGCCGGAATAAAACACTTGAAGACCTCTTCCTGGAGACGCTCAAGGACATGTACTACGCCGAAAGGAAAATACTCGTTGCGTTGCCAAAAATGGCAAAGGCCGCGAAGTCTGACCAACTGCGCGCAGCATTTGAAAAGCATGCCGGCGAGACGGAGGGACAAGTCCAGCGTCTGCAGCAAGTTTTCAAAATGATGAAACAGGCCCCCAAGGGCAAAACCTGCCCCGCTATCCTCGGGCTGGTCGAGGAGGGCGAGGAAGTGATGGAGGATTTCGAAGATTCTCCGGCGCTGGATGCCGGCCTTCTCTCGGGTGCTCAGGCCGTCGAGCATTACGAAATATCGCGCTACGGCACGTTGATTGCCTGGGCTGGACAACTGGGCATGAAGCCGGCGGTCCAGCTCCTTGAGCAGACCCTTGAGGAGGAAAAGAAAACCGACGCCGCGCTAAACAAGCTGGCGGAAGCCGCGATCAATCGCAAGGCAGCGTAGAAATCAGCCGGGCCGCTCGTTGGCCGGCCCCGTGGCTCGCGCATTGAATGGCTGTGTCATCTTCCTCTGTCTGGGCGGCGCCCCGCCCGGATTGCATCCGCTTGGCATCGTACTGGAAGTGGCCGAAGATCTTCGGCCCCGCTTGCCGCTCTCGGGCGGGTGGGCAACAAACCGCTGTGACATGAGCGCGCTTCCCAGCTTGACAGTATGTCCCAGTGCCAATGGCGGCATCGACGTAGCTGCTGCCCCAAATGTCTGCAGCCTTTACAATGGAGCCACCTTGGCATCAGCGCAGCGGGAACCGCCTGCCAGCGGTTCCCTTTTTTGCTACTTTTTGCCCTCGCCGACCGTAGATGCGGGCTTCTTGTCGAGATCCTGCGCCACCTCAAGGTGATGCTTGAGCGCCGGCAGGGTCTTGCCGGCCCAATTCTTCAGATCCGCATTGTCGCCGCCCTTGGCATAACGCTCGAACAGGTCGACGGCATCCTTATGGGCGCTGACCTGCATCGAATTGAACTCGGAGCTGAAGTCGTTGCCGCTGGCACCCTTGAGCTTGTCGAGCTTGCTTTGATGCGATGAATCGAGAGCGCTGGGCAATTCGGTTTTCACCTTGCCACTGGTGACAAGTCCTTTCAGCTCAGTGCTGGTCTTGGTGTGGTCTGTGACCATCTGGGAAGCGAACGTTTTCTCCGCCGCGTTGCCCTTCTGCTGCGCCAGCTTGCTGGACTCGATCTCAAACATGTCCGATATCGCGACCTGCTTGACGAAATCGGACGTCGAGGGGCTGACCCCGAGCACGGAGTTGACGCCGGTCTTCTCGCTGACGGATTGCGCCAGTCCTGGTGTCGCCAGCAAAATGCACGCGATTGCTAGTATCGTGCGTCTCATGTGTACCTCCTTCAGCTTGCGCTCTTGCAGTTGACGCCCTTGCGATGCGCCACGGTGTTGGGCTTGGTATCGCCGACTTTTCCTCGTCGAGTTCAGCGGTGAGGAATCAGACGTCGTGGCTGCGCTTGGCGATCTGGCGGCTTGCCCGCCGGACAGGAGCCAGATAGCTAAGCGTTCTCAAGTAACCGGTCTTGCGGCATCTTCGACCGCTCGGGCGGTGGTTGCCATTCCGGCGGCATAGGCAGCGCCGGCGCCCAACAGAAGCGCGCAGAAACTGGCAAGCATGGTATAGGCGAGGTGCTTGCGCGCCTCCTCCATTTGAGCTTGCGTTCCCGGCCTGCTCGTCGAGCCGACTGTTTCACGCGTCGGGTTGCTCGAATAATATGCGATCCGGGCATTCGCCGCATAGCTTGGGCCGGCGAGGTTGCCCGCGATGCTGGCAGCCGAAGCAGGTATCATCGCGGCTGCCGCTACTACGATAACGGTCGCAACCGCCCACGCTCCCAAGGCATGTCCGACACGGCCCAAACCACTCTGATCGGGCGAATTGGCGGCTGCGATGGCGCCGCCGACGAAGGCGGCAATGATGCCCGAAACGGCCCACCAGACGAAGGCAGGCCAGCCGGCGCTAGCAGGCGCGGACGCGGCCGTCGGAGTATCGATGGCGAGTAGGCCAATGCCAAAACCCAGCATGGTCAATAGGATTTGGACGACCAACGAAGCAAATACGCCCGCCAGGACAGGTGACCAAGTCCAGGCGAAGAAGGCGTGCGGTACCGCGCGTGCGGCCATGTTTACCTCCTCAAATACGAACTTTGGATTCAAGATCAATTTCCTACGTAAGTTCCAATCCGTTGGAACCGCGGACCTGTTTGAGGTTTGAATGCCTAGAAAGGAGGAGGATTGACCATGACATTCGGCAGAGGCGCGCTATTGTGGCTCCTGGGCATCCCGCTTCCAGTCATCCTGTTGCTTGCGCTGTTCTGGCGCTGACGCTCGAGAATTGAGGATTACTGGCTCAGGTATTTACCTGCCGCCGCCAGCACGCTGGTTGCCGCCACCGATTGCTGACGAGACGCCGTTGGTACGCGGCCGTAATAGACGCCGTGGTACTGGCGGCGGTGGTTGACTACGAGCACAAGACAGCGCAGCGCGGGCCAAGCCGCATCTCGGCGGCATCGAGATCGAGACCGAGGTCGCCCCTGTCCGCGCCCGTCGGGAGTAAACCGTCTCAACCAATTCTCACGTCTGCCACGCACGAGGGATGATCCTTCGTACCTTTCTGGTCGAACGGGTCCGCCTGGATCGACATATTGAATGCGGGGGTAAGGTGATGAGAGCGAGAAGTAATCGGGGCCCTCATCAATGCGCTTCGACAGGCTGCGGCGATCTCGGCCCGGCCCACCAGTGGCGGCGGCAGTAGCGCGCTCTCGATCGTTCTTCATGGACGATACCGCCCTTTGCAGCAGATTGTTTCTTTCTCTTCGCTGAATCGTTCCGACATCTTGTGCAGCTCGACCGAGATTCGCCAGTCTTCTCCTTGAGATTGCGGTTCAGCACGCGGACGCACGTGGCCTCCTTGATGGCTTGATCTGGCCGAAGACCGGCTTCGCCTCGATCGTCTGAGCCGCAACGCCGTTGATGCGACTTTCTTCCCCTGGGCTTTCGCCCATTCCTCGCGAGACAAGAAAGTCGCCGCAACGGCGTCCTCCGCTGCGCTCCGGCCCGCGAGGGGTGCGTCGCCGATCGTCCTCGGCCTTTAGATCGCCATCGAGGCCGCGGTGGTCGCGGGCTCGAAACACAACAGGAGAAGTAACATGGCTAACATCGGTTCCTTCAAGAAGGTCGGCAACGATTTCCAGGGCGAGATCGTCACCCTGAGCCTGCAAGCCAAGGGCGTCCGTATCGTCGCCGAGACCAACCGGTCCAACGACAACGCTCCGAGCCACCGCATCTATGTGGGCCGGGCCGAGATCGGCGCCGCCTGGTCGAAGCGCTCCGAAGAGGGCCGCGATTACCTCTCGCTCAAGCTCGACGATCCCTCCTTCAACGCACCGATCTACGCGAACCTGTTCGACGACGAAGGTGGCGAGGGCTACACGCTGCTGTGGTCGCGGCCGCGCAAGAACGGCGAGTGAGACGCGGATCCTTCAAGGCCCCGCCCAGTCTTGGGCGGGGTTCTTTTTTATGCACGCGCCAGCGAGAATCCCTTCGGCGCTGGATGGGCCACTCGCATGCACGGATCGATCTGGCGCGATGCATTCGCTTCCGGCCGAGCGAAGGTTTCGGCGCGTATGAGTGCCGTGCATCCGACAAGGCTCGTCGGGGCAGAGGCTGGCGATGAAGGAACAGGGCCTTTCGAACGCGGCGGGCCGGACCCAATCAATGGACGTCATGCGGCCTAGAAGGGCGACTTGACCTCTCGTGTTTGTCCGAAAGGCCCCCTGAAGATGGCTTGCGTTTGATATGGACATGCTTGGGCAGTTCGGCGCTGGCCAGTGCCTGTCCGACACGATCGTTGCTGATGTTGGCGATCTGGCTCAGACCGTCGAGCAGACCAAGCGCCTGAAGGACGCCGGCATAGATGCCAATGCTGACATTGGTATCGCCGGCTTCGACTCTTTGCAGGGTCGAGCGGGACGTGAAGGCGCGCCTCGGCCACGACGGCCATCGGCAGCCGCCGACGTCGGCGGGCGTCGTGGATGTCAGCGCCAAGCTTGCGAAATGGCTCGTCGAACGGCGGCGGGAGGATTATGAGGAGTCGGCATTTGTTATCTTCGTGCTACATATTCGACGATTATGTAGCACGATTACATTTTGGCTTGAGGTGCCGCGCCCCCTGCAACAAATGGCGCCATCCCTGCTCCCGGTGCCGGCGGGGTCGCGCATCGTGGCTTGTGGGATCTTCCGCATATTTTTCCTTGGGAAACCTTTTTCGTGAGATTGCGGTCGGAAATCACGATCGGGAACGTTTTTCACGGATCGAGCCCATGCGACCAAAGTTTTCAGGTCCGGTGAGCGTTTTTCATGATCTGAGGCTGCCAGTGGTCGCGATCCCAGCTGCGCAGCGCTGATTGACGCCTGCCAGCTGTCCCGGTCCCACGCGTGCTTTCGGCCATCGGAACAAAGCACCGCATCCTTGAGCAAGGGAAATGGCGCATCTACATGCCGCGTCACGCGCCTGAGGCGAGCCGACCCCACAGGGCAACGTCTTGAACGATACAGCTGACTTCTATCGCTTCTCCGACGCAACGCCGCACGCGGAATTTCTCTACGCATGCGTGCAGATGACCATCGAACAGGATCTTCCGAGCGAAGCCCGGTTCTTGCGGAGCTTCGATAGATTCCGCCCGGGCGTCGAAAGCATGATCGACATGCCGGAGCGGACTCTCAACAGCCTCCCTGGATTGTTGCAACACAATAAAGGGCGGCTGTCAAAGCGCGTCCGTGACAACGAATTCTCCCGGTTGACACCAGACGAAGTCACGAAGATCGAGCAGCTTTATCAAGCCGACTTCGATTCCGGTTAGATGTCTTTGCAGGCGTTGGCTGAGTTTATTGCCGTCTCCCTGCGGGACCGGGCTGTCGGCTGGCGCTGAAACCCCGCCTTGCGTCGGGTTTTCACCCTGCGGGCTTCCATCCCTGACGGAAGCTGCGGCGGGACTGGATGCCGGGGATGCTGGTTAGGTCTTGGCCGCGGGCGTTGGACTGACGATACAGGAGAGGCAGAGGGGAGCGGCCCTGGCCATGACGGGTTGAAGGTCGGAGGAGAGTCTTCCGGCGCCCGTCATGGAGATTGCTCCCATGAATACGCAGATTGTTGATGCCGGCCGCAACGCCAGCTGCGGTTACAAAGTGGATGTCAGCCGCGGCGAGCGCGTTGGTCGGGTGTCCTCGGAGTGGTTCTGCCGTCCGGCGGATGAACGTTATCTGTCGCTCAACGACCTGGCCCGCACGGTGCGCGATCGCACGGACCGCAGCCGCACGCGGGTGGTCGAAAGCGCGCTCATCCATGTCGAGGCAAGAAGTGCCGATCCCGAGCGCCTGGCCCTGATGCTGCCCGGCTCGGACAGGCCAGTCGCGCCGACCCACTGGAGCTTCGGCCAGCTTGCAAGCCAGGTTGGCGCTCCGGCTGCCTACCTGCGGCAGCTCCCCGCGGCCCTCGCAGCCATCAACCTGCAATATGGCCTGACTGCCAATCGGGCCGAGCAGATCAAGACGCTCGAGACCGAGGATAACCGGGTGGAGCTTCGTGCCGTCACCGGTCCCGACTATGGCAGGATCTACGACCACGAGCTGGTTGAGGCCGTACAGCGCATCGCTGGCAATGGCACAGGCGATACACGGTGGAAGGTCCCCGGTGTGCTCGACTGGTCAAGTGGCATCTACAATCCCCGCGTCGATATTTCCAAGGATACGACGACCCTCTATGCATCGGACAGGGACGTTTTCCTGTTTCTGGTCGATGACCTGAACCCGATCGAAGCCGGTCGTCTCCGGGACGGCTCGCCCGACCTCTATTTCCGGGGCTTCTATTGCTGGAACTCGGAAGTTGGTGCGAAGACGCTCGGCATGGCGAGCTTCTATCTTCGTGCGGTTTGTCAAAATCGCAATCTGTGGGGCGTGGAAGATTTCGAGGAGATGACCATCCGCCATTCCAAATACGCAGCCTCCCGCTTTGCTCACGAGGCAGCCCCGGCACTGTTAAGCTTCGCCAACTCCTCACCGATGCCCTTCGTCAACGGCATCAAAGCCGCCCGCGAGCGGATCGTGGCACGCAGCGACGAGGATCGCACCGAGTTTCTGCGCCGCCGCGGCTTCTCCAGGGCCGAGGCAGGCAAGGTGATCGACGCGGTGCTGGTGGAGGAAGGCCGCCCGCCTGAAAGCATCTTCGATTTCGTGCAAGGCATCACCGCGCTCGCGCGCGACAAGCCGCACCAGGATGTCCGCCTGGACATGGAGGCCAAGGCCAAGAAGTTGCTCGACCGCGTGGCGTAGTTTCGGCCGAGCCGGAGATTGCGCTCTCCGGCTTGGCCCGTCCGCGCTTTGCCGGTTCGCGAGTTCGCGCGCTGCCCTCTCGCGGAAACGGTCATGTCCGTCGCGGGCGACGATCCGCGGCGGCTCCCGGTCGCGGCGCCGTCGACGAACTCGCGGGTTGCGTGCAGCCACGAAAGATGCGCGCTCAGGCGCCGCGATACTCGCTTACGATCTTTGCGTGGCCGCGTTCAGCCTCGGCCCACGTCAGGTACCGCTCCTGCCGGGCGTCGACGGAGGCGACGCCCACTTCCATGACCTCGGTTTCGAAAAGGACGGGGCGATCCGGATCGCATCCGAGATCGAGACCTACGAACACGGTTGAGACGACGATATCCGGATTTATCCGCGTCCGCGCCACGACACGGTCGGCTGATTCATACCATCGCCGCCACCAAACCGCGTTCGTGCATTCAGGTTCGCGTCCATCCAGAATGTAATGGCTCATGGCAGTCGACAGACTCGCCTGTGCCAGCCAGCGCCAGCCGTTTTGGGCTTCAATCCGATCGGAGATGCGAGGGCGGGACCTGGTTTTCCGACAGCGCGGCGGCCGCCAACCATCGCCATCGTTCGCTGGAAAAGCGAGAGCGAGAGGAGGGTGGGCCTGTTCGCGAACGGGTTGGAGGCCGAGAGAGAGGCTCCCGGCCGCCCGTTTTCGGAGAAACTGACATGGCAAAGGCCGTTCAGAAGATCAAGCTGTTGCCGTCGCGCGACATTCCCTTCAGCAAGCTCGTCTTGAGTCAGAACAATGTACGGCGGCTCAAAGCCGGCATCTCGATCGAGGATCTCGCCGAGGACATCGCTCGGCGCTCCCTGCTGCAAAGTCTCAACGTCCGGCCCGTGCTCGACGGCGAAGGCCAGGAAACCGGCATGTTCGAGGTGCCGGCCGGCGGCCGCCGTTATCGCGCGCTTGAGCTTTTGGTAGCGCAGAAGCGTCTGGCAAAGACGGCGCCAGTCCCTTGCATCGTCAGTGACATGGGTAGCGAGGTCACCGCGGAAGAGGACTCGCTCGCCGAGAACGTGCACCGCGTCGCGCTTCATCCCCTCGACCAGTTTCGGGCATTCCACACCCTGCACGAGCAAGGGCGGTCCGAGGAGGATATCGCCGCCATCTTCTTCGTATCGGTCAACGTGGTGAAGCAGCGGCTGCGGCTTGCGGCGGTTTGCCCGAAGCTGCTCGACATTTACGCCGACGAGGCTATGTCGCTCGAACAGCTGATGGCGTTCTCCGTTACCGACGATCACGCCCGACAGGAACAGGTCTGGGAGAACGTCAGCAAGTCGGGCTACGACGAACCATATCAGATCAGGCGTCTTCTGACCGAGCGCGCGGTGCGGGGATCCGACAAGCGCGTCCGATTTGTCGGCCTCGCAGCCTATGAAGCGGCCGGCGGCAAGGTGCTGCGTGATCTGTTCGAAGAAGATGGCGGCGGCTGGCTCGAGGACGTCGCTTTGCTGGAGCGTCTCGTGGCTGAGAAGTTGCGGACAGATGCCGAGACGATCGCCGCCGAAGGCTGGAAGTGGATCGAGGTCACCGCCGCCAGCTTTCCCTACGGCCATGACCACGGCCTCCGTCGGCTCGACGCAGACCCGGCAGCTCTCAACGCCGAGGAGCAGACGCGCTTCGATGCCCTCCAGGCGGAATACGACGCGCTTCAGACGAGATTTGAAGGCACTGACGAACTGCCCGCCGAGGTGGACGCGCGGCTCGGCGAACTCGAGCAGACGCTCGAAGCGTTCAACGACCGGCCGGACGTCTTCGAGCCGGACCAGATGGCCAGGGCGGGCGTCTTCGTCAGCATCGATGGCGAAGGGCGGCTTTCGGTCAATCGGGGTTATCTCCGACCGGAGGACGAGGTGCCTGCGGCCGATGTCGAAGGCGAGCGGGGCACCAATACAACCTTGACTGAAGGGCAGGAGCCCGGCGCGTCCGTTCAGCGCACGACGATTTCGCTCGCCGGTGAATCGAGCGAGCCGGAGGAAGGCGATGAGGATGTGGCACGGCCATTGCCGGATCGGCTCATCACCGAACTGACGGCGCATCGTACGTTGGCATTGCGCGATGCGCTGGCAGAAAATCCGGCAATCGCGTTCCAGGCGGTGCTGCACAATTTCGTGCTGACGGCCTTTTACCGACACGGATCGTCCGGCACGTGTCTGGAGATCGGACTGCGCACGCCGACCTTTCCCGCTCAAGCCCCCGGGCTCAGGGAAAGCGCGTCTGCCAAGGCCGTTGAGGCCAGGCACGAGTCCTGGAGGGCGCAGCTGCCCAAGAGCGAGAACGACCTGTGGGATTCGCTCACGGTCCTTGACGGTGCCGCACAGGCATCCCTGTTCGCTCACTGTGCGTCATTTGCGGTCAACGCCGTCCATGAGCCGGCCAACCGTTACAATCAGGGCCGTGTCTCCGCCGACGGCCTCAGCTCTCGGCTCCGCCAGGCCGATGTGCTGGCACGCGCCGTCGGCCTCGACATGGTTCAATCCGGCTGGAGACCGACCGTCGATAATTATCTCGGCCGCGTCACCAAGCCTCGTATTCTGGAGGCGGTGCGGGAGGCACGAGGTGAATCCTCGGCGCAATTGATCGATCACCTGAAGAAGACCGACATGGCCAAGGAGGCCGAGCGTCTTCTCCATGGTTCGGGCTGGTTGCCGCAGCTCCTGCGTCTTGTCGACGCCACCGCCGCGCCAATGGAACAGGAGGCGGAGGCTGGCCCGCTCCCCGAATTCCTCGCCAACCAAGGGCAGGAGGACGGCGGCGGCGACGACGAACCACAGCTCGATGCCGCCGAATGAAGCCTATCGCGGGACGGCCTGAGGCCGTCCCGCACGCCTTCCATCGCAATCCTCATCCCGCGCCCGGCTTCGTGCCGGGCTTTCGGCTTTCCAATGAGCGGGAATTCATCGCTCAGGACATCGTGCGGCGCTCGCTGACGCCGGAGCATGTATCGGCCGTTTCCTCCTTTGCTTGTTAGACTAGTGGATGCGTGCCGATGGTTTTGGCGGCCCGGTCGTTGTGATCTCGGCCAATCAAATCCTCGGCAAGTCCACCAACGATCTCCTCGAGGAGTTCATCGCTCAGGTCACGCCGTGAGGCCGGCGGGTCAGCCCACGCCGTGCCGGCAGTGCATTTCGCCTTGTTCGCCCGGCCGAGGGTTTTGGGCGAGCCGTGAGGGTTGGCCGGGTCATGAGAGGCAAAGAGCGGCCGGGACGGGTTTGAGCCGGCACGGTCCAGAGAGAGCGCCAGCCGGCTCGCCCCATTCCCGCTCTCCGAAAGACACTGACATGACCGAATCTCTCGCCGGCGGCGCCGCCGCCGCGCCGCTCTCGATGCGTGCCGCTGCAAGTCTCAGCTCCGCCGCCCTCCGTGCCGCACAGAATCTCCTGTCCGAGCTCGAACGCGGCCGTCGCATCGATGCCGCCGTCCTGCGCAGTGCCATGGCGGCGGCGTTCGCCGGCTCGGACGCGGCCGGCGCCTGGAACTGGAAGACCGCCTATGACGTCTGCGAGGCGGCGACCGTTCTGTTCCTTCGCAAGTTCGGACCGGCCATGCGCGCCCGGGCTGGCTCGACGGCCGCCATGCTGCCGATGCTCGCGAGGATCGCGAGCGGTCTGCCGACCCATACGCGGCGTTCCGAGCATAGCCAGGCACTCCAACAATTCTCGACGCCGATTTCGCTCGGCTTTGTCGCATCTACGGCGGCGGACGTGACGCCCGCCGATCGCGTTCTTGAGCCCTCTGCGGGGACGGGCTTGCTCGCTATCTTTGCCGAGCTTTCGGGCGGCGCCTTGGTGTTGAACGAGTTGGAGGAGGCGCGCGCGACATTGCTCGATCATCTGTTCGCCAATCTTAAAGTCACCCGCTTCGACGCCGCCCAAATCGATGACCATCTCGATGCGAGCGTCGCCCCGAGCGTCGTCTTGATGAACCCGCCGTTCTCGGCGGTGGCGAATGTCGAACGACCGATGCCGGACGCGGCCCTCCGGCACATCACCTCGGCCTTGGCACGGCTTTGCGAAGGCGGGCGTCTTGTCGCGATCGTTGGCGCGAGCCTCGCGCCGGAGAATCCGGCATGGACGGAAGCCTTTGTTCGCCTCCAGGAACGCGGTCGGGTGGCGTTTTCTGCCGCCATTGACGGCGCCGTGTACGCCAGGCATGGAACACAAACGGACACAAGGCTGCTTGTGATCGACAAGCTGGCGGCGGTTGATCCGAAGGCCTTTCCAGCTTCATTGGGCATGGCGAGCCATGTCGGGACCTTGCTTGACTGGGTGACCCAGCATGTGCCTCCCAGGCTGCCCATCGCGACGTCGGTAGCGGCCGACCTTAGCCGTCATTCCGCCAAGTCGAAACCGAGCGCCGCCGCTGCACTGTGTTCACCGTCCACCTCGGGAAGCGCGGCGCCAGAAGGCTTGGAGCTCGACTACGCGACAGTCGAGTGGTCGCCGCCGGAAGAAACCCGACTGACCGATGCCCTTTATGAGACATACGGGTTGCAGTCGATCCTTATTCCCGGATCGTGCCCGCATCCGACCGAACTCGTGCAGTCCGCGGCGATGGCGTCCGTCGCGCCGCCGAAGCCGACCTATCGTCCGCACCTGCCGTCGCTTGTGGTGACAGATGGACTTCTGTCGGACGCCCAGCTCGAGAGCGTCATTTATGCTGGCGAAGCACATAGCGAGTTGCTGGCAGGCTTCTGGACGGTCGACGCGACATTTGATGTCGTGGCCGCCGCCTGCGAGGGCGCTCAGAACGCGGTCCGCTTCCGTCGCGGCTGGTTCTTGGGCGATGGCACCGGTGCGGGCAAGGGACGGCAGGTCGCCGGGATCCTGCTCGACAATTGGCTCAAGGGCCGCCGCCGGGCGGTGTGGATCAGCAAATCCGACAAGCTGATCGAGGATGCGCAGCGCGACTGGTCGGCGCTCGGCATGGAGCGCCTGCTGGTTACGCCCCTGTCGCGGTTTCGCCAGGGCACGGCGATCCGGCTTCCGGAGGGCATCCTATTTACCACCTATGCCACGCTACGCACCGACGAGCGTGGCGAGAAGCTTTCGCGCGTCAGGCAGATCGTCGAATGGTTGGGCTCCGACTTCGACGGAGTGATCGTCTTCGACGAGAGCCACGCCATGCAGAATGCGGTCGGGGGCAAAGGCGAGCGCGGCGACCAGGCGGCCTCTCAGCAGGGGCGCGCCGGGCTGAGGCTCCAGCACGCCTTGCCGAATGCTCGCGTGGTCTATGTGTCGGCGACGGGCGCCACCACGGTGCACAACCTTGCTTATGCCCAACGCCTCGGCCTTTGGGGCGGCGCCGACTTTCCGTTCGGCACGCGCGCCGAGTTCGTCGAGGCGATTGAGGAGGGTGGGGTGGCGGCCATGGAGGTGCTGGCGCGTGATCTTAAAGCGCTCGGTCTCTACTCCGCCCGCTCGCTGTCCTATGAGGGCGTCGAGTACGAGCTCGTCGAGCACAAGCTGACGCCGGAGCAGGTTCGCATCTACGATGCCTATGCTGGCGCGTTCAGCGTCATTCATAATAACCTCGATGCGGCGATGCGGGCCGCCAACATCACCGGCGAAACCGGAACACTGAACGGGCAGGCCAAATCGGCGGCGCGATCCGCCTTCGAAAGCGCCAAGCAGCGCTTCTTCGGGCATCTGTTGACCTCGATGAAGACCCCTTCGCTGATCCGATCGATCGAGCGCGATCTCGACGCCGGCCATGCCGCCGTGATCCAGATCGTGTCAACGGGCGAAGCGCTGATGGAGCGTCGCCTCGCCGAGATTCCGACCGAGGAGTGGGGCGACGTCCAGGTCGACATCACGCCTCGCGAATATGTGCTCGACTATCTCGCCCATTCGTTTCCGATCCAGCTTTACGAACCCTTCACCGACTCGGAGGGTAATCTTTGCTCGCGGCCTGTTTATCGCGATGGTCAACCGGTTGAGAGCAGGGATGCCGTCTCCCGCCGCGATCGCTTGATCGAAAAGCTCGCCTCGCTGCCGCCTGTTCCCGGGGCGTTGGATCAGGTCATCCAGCGTTTCGGGACCGAACTTGTCGCAGAAGTGACCGGCCGTTCGCGCCGCATCGTTCGCAAGCACGACCGCTTGGTGGTCGAGAGCCGAGCTGGCTCGGCGAACCTCGCGGAGACCACGGCCTTCATGGACGACGTCAAGCGCATCCTCGTGTTCTCCGACGCGGGCGGCACGGGAAGGAGCTACCACGCCGACCTGTCAGCCCGGAATCGACGGTTGCGGGTCCATTACCTGCTCGAGCCCGGCTGGAAGGCCGATGCCGCGATCCAGGGGCTTGGCCGGACCAACCGGACCAATCAGGCACAGCCGCCGCTGTTTCGTCCCATCGCAACCGATGTAAAGGCCGAAAAGCGCTTTCTCAGCACCATTGCCCGCCGGCTCGACACACTGGGTGCCATCACGCGCGGTCAGCGTCAGACCGGAGGGCAGGGCCTGTTCCGGCCAGAGGATAATCTCGAAAGCCAGTACGGGCGTGATGCCTTGCGTCAACTCTATGTCCTGCTCGTGCGAGGCAAGGTCGACGGCTGCTCGCTCGCGAGATTTGAGGATGCGACCGGCCTGAAGCTGACTGATGCCAATGGGCTGAGGGACGACCTGCCGCCGATCACGACGTTCCTCAATCGTTTGCTGGCGCTCACCATCGACCTACAGAACATTCTGTTCACCGCCTTCGATCAGCTTTTGACTGCTCGGATCGAGGGCGCGGTTAGCTCCGGCACCTACGACATTGGACTGGAAACGCTCCGCGCCGAGAGCTTTGTCGTCACCGACCGGCGGACGATCTACAGCCACCCCGGGACTGGTGCGGAGACCCGGCTGCTCACCATCGTCCAGCGCCAGCGCAATCATCCCATCAGTCTCGATGACGCCCTGGCTCGCCGTTCCGACCATCACGCGATCCTGTTGCTCAATGAGCGCTCGGGCCGTGCTGCCGTGCAGCTTCCGGCCCCGAGTTTCATGCTCGACGATGGCGAGATCGAGCGGCGCATCCGCCTGGTACGGCCGATGGAGCAGCACAGCGTCGCCCTCGACATGATGGCGGAAAGCCATTGGGCCGAAGCGGATCGCGAACGCTTTGCCGCCGCCTGGCTGGCGGAACTCGCCGAGGTACCGGAGTTCACGGAAAGTACGATCCACATCGTGGCGGGCTTGCTACTACCCATCTGGAAGCAGCTGCCGAACGAATCGACCCGCGTCTATCGTCTCCAGACCGATGCGGGCGAACGCATCATCGGCCGCAAGGTCTCCGCCGCCTGGGTCGCGAACGTCCTTGCCGCTGATGCGCCTTCGATGACGCCGGACGCCGCCTTTGCCGCGCTGATGGAGGGGCAGATCGTCCTCGATCTCGCGGAGGGGCTGAAGCTTCGCCGTGTTCGGGTGATGGGCGCAGCCCGCATCGAGCTGTCGGGATTCAACGACACCATGCGCGATCGTCTGCGGGCTTATGGGCTCTTTGGCGAGATCATCTCCTGGAAGCTGCGGATGTTCGTGCCCGCGGACGTAAGCGGCGTCGAGATCCTGTCGAAGGTACTCGACAGCTATCCGGTTGCGCGCATTGGTGGGCGGGAGGCCGCGTGATGCCGCGCGATGCCTCTGAATTGGCACGCCGCCTCGCGCGAGAGGCCGAGGCGGTATGCAGGCACTATCTCTCCAATGGCAAGCGGGTGGGACGGTATTGGGTGGTCGGCGACGTCCACAACGCGCCGGGCCGTTCGTTGTTCGTACGGCTGCAGCAGTCGCCGAAAGGTCCCGCCGGTAAGTGGAGCGATGCCGCGACCGGAGAACATGGTGACCTCCTCGACATCATCCGCGAAAGTCTGGCCTTGCGCGACTTTCGCGAAGTGACTGGGGAGGCGAGACGCTTTCTGATGCTACCTCGTTCCGAGCGACAACCTCCCCCAGAACTCGTGGATCCAGCAGTGCCGGCCGGATCGCAGGAAGCCGCCCGGCGCCTCTTTGCCATGTCCAGCCCGATCGACGGTACAATGGTCGAAGCCTATTTGCAGCGTCGCGGAATAGCCCGCATCCACCATGGCGACAGTTTGCGCTTCCACCCACGCTGTTATTATCGACCGGACGAGCATTTGCCGACCGAAACATGGCCAGCGATGATAGCCCGCGTCACGGACCTCGATGGACGGATCTCCGGCGTGCATCGCACATGGCTCGATCCAGACGGCTTTGATCGCGTCCGGCTCGGCAAAGCTCCGATCGACACGCCACGACGGGCGATGGGCGACCTGCTCGGCAATGCCGTGCGTTTCGGCCGGGTGGACGACGTGCTCGCTGCGGGCGAAGGCATCGAGACTATGCTGTCGCTGCGTTACGTACTGCCGACCTTGCCGATGACCGCTGCGCTGTCGGCCAATCACCTTTCGGCCATGTTGCTGCCGTCCGGGCTACGTCGCCTCTACATCGCCCGCGACGCCGATGCCGCCGGAGATGCCGTACAGGCTATCCTCACCCAGCGCGCGGAAGACGCCGGCGTTGAAGCGATCGCACTGTCGCCTCGGACGGGCGATTTCAATGAAGATCTGCACATCTTCGGCCGTGAGGCCCTCGGAGCAGTGTTGCGGCTTCAACTCGCACCGGAAGACGTCGACCGCTTCCTCCGTTCGCCAACGCTGGCCGCTGAATAAGCCGCTATCTATCGATCGATCGCGATGGGTCGGTCATAGATTAGGCCAATGCCGGAAGAGCACGCGACCACGGCCTTCTAGAGGGCGATCGGACGGCAAGCGGTCCGGGCCGGCAATGGCTGCGTCCGGCTATTTTCCGCCGCGCGCAGGCGATGGGAGGCATGCCAGTGATCCGATCAGCGCGCTTTGCATCGCGAAGCAAAATAGCCGGCCTGCGCCATCCTCCGCTGCCGCTTCGGCCCTGACGCTTCCGCCTACGCCCTGCCGGGCTTCGGCGGACGAGCCGCTTACGGGTGCCGGCCCGTTCCGCCCGCCGTCTGAGTGATCGCCACGAAGGCCGCGATGGGCGCGGCCAATCCAGCAAAGGACCTCTTCCCATGACCGACCATGGCGACATCGAACCGGCACAGTCTCCGACCGACCACGTCCTGAGCGAATTGCAACTCTTCGGCTATCGTCCCTTCGACGACCAGCCAGATCCAAGACCTCTTCCCGAGGGCAAGATGATCGCCGGCGCCGTCATCGATCTGTTTGACGCCTTGGTTGCCACTCTGAGCGATACGCGGCTTGAGCCGGACCTCGACGATCTCCTTTGGTCGACTGTCAACCTGTTTCATCGTGCCGTCGACCGCATCGAACGCCAGCTCGACGACAATGAACAAGCGCAGCACAAGAGCCAGCGAGAGCAGAACGGGTCCGAGGTGCGATCGGTTGAGCTCGAGCGCCTGACCGCGGAGGGCATCACGCTGATCGAGCGCAGAAATTGTTTGGAACTCTTCCGCGACCAGGCGATCGAGCGATTTGAGGTCCACACCGGTTCATCCTGGCGTCCTCGGTCGGGCTCGCTGGTCAACCACCGCACGCTCACCGCAGCGACGATCGACTCCCGCGACTTCATCGCCGCCAAGCATCGTTCCGAAACCGAGGTCATGTTGCCGCAGGGAGTGAAGATCGCGCTCACCGGCGGGCTCGACTTCAACGACCATCGCCTCATCTGGGATCGCCTCGACAAGGTTCATGCCAAGCATCCCGACATGGTCCTGCTCCATGGCGGCTCGCCCAAAGGGGCCGAACTGATCGCCTCCAAATGGGCGACCACCCGCAAGGTGCCCCAGATCGCTTTCAAGCCCGACTGGACGAAGCACGCCAAGGCGGCACCCTTCAAGCGCAATGACGCCATGCTCGAACTGTTGCCGATCGGCGTCATGCACTTTCCGGGTTCAGGGATCCAGGACAACCTTGCCGACAAAGCGAAGCGTTTCGGCATCCCCGTTTGGAGGTTCGGCGGCGCGTGAGCGCCGTCTTCTCGTCTCCAAACCATCAAAGCAGAGTCGTGCGCGCCGCAACTCCGCCTCGTTCAGACTTTATATCCGAAGTTGCGCCATGGTGGTGGTGGAAGGCGCGACTTGCAAACCCATGCAAATGGAGCCGCCACCATGCCCGCCCTTGGGCTTATCCTCAATGCGCTCGGCATCGGCCTGTTGTGCTGGGCGATGTTCGCGCTGGCAGTGCATGCCTTGCCGTTTTTCGTCGCACTCCTTTGCGGTATGATAGCGTTCCACGGTGGCGCCGGCGTCATCGGCGCGCTGCTCGTCGGAAGTGTGGCCGGCGCGCTGACACTTGCCGCCGGTGAGGTCGCCTTCGCTGTTACCCGATCGCTGGCTCTGCGCCTCGTGATTGCGACCATATTCGCCGTTCCAGCTGCCATCGCCGGCTACAATGTGGTGTTCGCCCTGTCCCAGATCGGGGTGCCGTCGCTGGCCTGGCGTGAGGCCTTCGCCTGCTTGGGCGCGTTTTGCATTGGCGGCACGACGTGGACGCGCTTGACGGTTCTTGCTCGCAGAGGCCCGCCTGTTCGAGCCGGCTAGGCTGGTGGAGCAACCGTCTCAACCGTTCTTGCGGCCGCCGCGCGCGAGGGATGATCCTTCGTCAGCTTCCTCGTCGAACGAGTTCGCCTGGATCGGCATATTGAATGTGGGTCAAGGGACCTGGAGCGAGAGGTAATCGCAGCTCTCTTCGGAGCGCTTCGACCAGGCTGGCGATCTCCGCCCGGCCCACGTGGTCGCAGCGGCGCGTGGCGTCGCTATCGATCGTTCTTTCGTGGACGATACCGCCCTTCGCGGCAGATTGTTTCTTTCTCTTCGCTGAATCGTTCCGACATCTTGTACAGCTCAACCGAGATTCGCCAGTCTTCTCCTTGAGATTGCGGTTCAGCACGCGGACGCACGTGGCCTCCTTGATGGCTTGATCTGGCCGAAGACCGGCTTCGCCTCGATCGTCTGAGCCGCAACGCCGTTGATGCGACTTTCTTCCCCTGGGCTTTCGCCCATTCCTCGCGAGACAAGAAAGTCGCCACAACGGCGTCCTCCGCTGCGCTCCGGCCCACGAGGGGTGCGTCGCCGATCGTCCTCGGCCTTTAGATCGCCATCGAGGCCGCGGTGGTCGCGGCTCGAAACACAACAGGAGAAGTGACATGGCTAACATCGGTTCTTTCAAGAAGGTCGGTAACGATTTCCTGGGCGAGATCGTCACCCTGAGCCTGCAAGCCAAGGGCGTCCGTATCGTCGCCGAGACCAACCGCTCCAACGACAACGCTCCGAGCCACCGCATCTATGTGGGCCGGGCCGAGATCGGAGCAGCCTGGTCGAAGCGCTCCGAAGAGGGCCGCGATTACCTCTCGCTCAAGCTCGACGATCCCTCCTTCAACGCACCGATCTACGCGAATCTGTTCGACGACGAAGGTGGCGAGGGCTACACGCTGCTGTGGTCGCGGCCGCGCAAGAACGGCGAGTGAGTTGAGCCGAGTGCTGCGCCCCGCCATCTGGCGGGGCGCTTCGCAACTGGACTGAGGCGGCTTACGATTGCCAGGCCGCGCGGCGCTCTTGAGCAGGCCCCCGGTTCGATCCCGACGCTTCAGCAATCTGTCCGAGCACGGTAGTGCTTGTTGAGAGATCGCAGTGCTTTGGCGGCTTAAACCCGCTCGCTCCTCCTGCGTAATAAGTAGATCGTCGGGTTTCCGACGCGGATTTTCAGCGATGATCTCCTTGAATCCAGCTATACGGGAGCTGAGCCGAGCGATCGTTCCTATTGTTGTCGAACGACCCTACCGGCTCCGGCGACGGTATGAGCGCGGCTGATCTTGATCGCAGCAGCCGCATTTCTCGCAATAGTTCAGCGTCTCGGCTACGGTTCGATCTTGCGGCCGGGCAGGTGCGTCGCGCCCAATGACCGGACTGCGGTTCTGCGCGTCGGCTCGGTGGAGCACCGCATCTGGTCCAGGGAGCCGCAGCTGGTCGGTTCGTCATACGCAGCCGAGTTGACGTTTGATGGCGACTAACGGGCATATGTAGCCCAGTTACTCTGGCGCACGATGAACGGGCGCGCGCGAAGCCCAAGCTTGGGATCAATCGTCCAAATAGCAGGGGCAAGCGCCCGAGCTCCGCTATCCGCGCGCTCGCCCGCGCAATCGCTGGTGGGCGGCTTCTATCGCAAGCTTCTGTGGCCCGGGCGCGAGGACGAACAGGCCTTCCGTAGGGGTATCGAAAATCACTCCGTCATCTTCGGCATCCCCCTAAGTGCTGCTACTCCGCGATGGTGGCCGTCGACGCGCGGCGAACCTCGTTCGCGCTCCAGACGATCACGGAGCTTTTCAAATGTCCGATCCGAACGCGGGTAAGACGCCGCGTTACCTACGAACGTCCGAAGCCGCGCGCTTTTTGAGTTTGTCCGGCCGCACTTTGGAGAAACATCGAACGTACGGAACCGGCCCGGAATATCACAAGATCGGTGGGCGTGTGGTCTACTCGGTAGCTGACCTGACAGCCTGGGCCGAACTGGGCAAGAAGAAATCGACTTCCGATCCCGGTACCGGCACCGTACTGCCCGCAAAACGGCATGCGCCAATTCCTTATGCAGGTAAAGAGCGGCGCTAAGCAATGTCCGTTAGCAAATCCTCGGCGCACCGCCGCCGTTCAGAGCGCGAGCGCATTCCCCCGTTTCGTGCGCATCCTGGCGATCTCGCGCCGCGCGATGCGCAGGATCTCATGGCTTATCCGTTCTTCTCACTCGCGAAGACAAATCGCATCGTGCCAATCGATTTCTGCGCCGGCGCGATCGTAATTCACGTCGATGCCATGCGGAAACGCGGCATGGCGGCCATTTCGGATGCAGATGTGCCGATCTGGGCCGTGCGCCAAATCGTCGAAGTCCGTGACACCGGTTTGAAAACGTCGCGCCTGATGGCTGCAACGCGTTACGAGATTTCGACCTTTGTCGCTCGCGACACCAGCGCGCGGAAATATGGCCGGCTAAAGACCGGGCTCGACAGACCGCAATCAATGACAGTGCAGACTTCGATCCGCCAGCCGACAGAATGGCGACCGCATCGTTGCTCCTGGATCAGCGAGTGGAAGGAGACGGTCGATGTCAACGGGCGTTCATTTGGTCTCGAGCTGATCCTACCTGATTGGTTCTATACGGGTGTGGTTGATCACGGGCTCCTGCTGACGATCGGTCGCACCCTATTTCAACCTGACAGGCGGACGCCTTTACTCGCTCGTGCGCAAGCACGGTGGGCGCCACCACGGCGGCTTGAGCTTCCCGACCTCTGTGGATTTCCATGCCAAGTCCGGCATTCTCTTGGAGCTCAAGCACTGCCGACGCCGTATGTCAGATCGTCTAACGCCAGACATTGCCCGGCTATCAGCTTGTGCTCACGCGCAATCCGAACGGTACCGAGCGGCTGAACTTCGTACCGAAGCTTGGTGGTCCCTTCACGGCGTGCCTGCGCATGCGCGGTCTCATTCCAAATTCGAAGAACAATCTCTGAATCAACTCGTGCTATCGAGGACCGCTACCCTCGTGCCCTCGGGGACCCAATCCTCCTGCTGTCGAGGTCCGAAATTGAGCTTAATTGCTTGCTTCTCCGCGCTTTACGACCGCGCTCACTTCACTAACCTACTAACCCCAACTTTTTTTGAACAAGCAGGCCACGCCTGCAGCGATGCCTCTTGCACTTGCTCTCCCACGCGCCACGCTTTCCTGCAATGCAACTGGTTTCTCGAACCTACAGATGCGGTCGCACGTAATACCGCGCGATCACCAAGGTCGGCGTCATCGTATTACACTCCTTGTGTTCCCTTGCGGCAGCTCGCTCGTCGAGGAGAACTCGCCGACATACGTGGTGGGCACCAAAGCCACCACATGCCGGAATCTGGAGAATGGGCGGTCAGGCTAACAAGCGCAAAGCTTGATGGCTTCAAGGCGGCCTGCCGATACGTCGCCGACCTTGAGCCCGAACGTGCCCAACGAGTCGCGGATCGCGTTCACCATATCCAGCAGCTTGCCGAGCAGCGCCGTCCGCCCGACCCGCAGCGCCCGCAACGTTTGCACGCTCTCCGGCCTGACGTGGACTGCGCGGAACCAGCCGGTCCGCATCATCTGCGCAATATCTTTGGTGTCGTTCCGGTAGGTCGCGTTCAGCGCCGCTTCGGCATGGCGCGTCTCGATGCAAAGCGCGGGGAGGCGCCTTTGGACGAGCGCCGTGAACAGCCATGCGCTGTACGAGAACGCTTCCAGGTCGAGGCGCTTGAGGTGGATTCCTCACTCTGCCAGGACCAGCTCGATTGCGTCAGGGGCCGTCTCAAGTGTCGTCCCCCGGACGAGCTTGCCGTCACCATCCACCACGCAAATGTTCGTCGCCTCCAGCGAGGCGTCGGGACCTGGATAGAAGTCCGCCGTTCGCTTTCACCGTCGATCGGCGCAGCGCGCCGCGCGCTCCGTTCGCGAATCATTGCGAGGCGTCGTCGCCGCAATGCGGCCGGCGAGGGGGCACAAGTCAGTACCCCGATTACCCGGAAATGCTCCGGATTTCGTCTAGCGGATCAGACCACGACTTGCATGAGACGTGACTGGCAACGCCGCGGCGCCAGTCTTGCTAACCTTCAGGAGCGTCACGCGTGCTTAACGACGCTCAAAGCATACGGCTCCCAGCTCGATCGTCGGGGAGCGGCAGCATGAGCGATCTCACCGAAGTGGAACTGCTGTGGCTCGAAAAGCGAATCGAAAACCGCATTCGGTTCGGTCGTATCGTCGAGGAACGGAAGATTGATCGTCATCGGCGCGTCCTATCGTTCGCGCCTGACAGCATCTTTGCATTTGTCCGTTGGACCTCCAACGACTTCGGTACGATCATTTCGCGGATCGACATCTTGCGCTCGGTCGCGCCGGGACAACGCTGCTCGACTGTGCCCTATGTGAAGCCCGGCGGAGAAATTTTGCTGCGGCTCTCCGGCTGGCCAAAGGTCGAACGCGTGCTGCAGATGATCGACGCAGTCGAGGCGCTCAGCATCGATCCCGTCGACGTCGCTCCAGATCACTGGCATCACGTCCACAACCGTTTATCCGTCAATGAAAACCCGCGTCCCTACACGAAAACCCGCCACCAGGCGTGGCTCCATCGCCGGAGAGTGACGCGATGAGACGCCGCATGATGACGTTGACAACGACGTTTGGGGTCGCCGCTGCGCTGGTCGGGACTATCGCTCGGGAGCCGCTTCCCCTCTACATCTGGAATGCACCGACAAGCGTGCCAACCGGTCTTTATCGTTTACGACCGGCAACGGGCTTCCAGGTTACCGAACTGGTCGCCGTTCAGCCGCCAGAGCCGCTTGCGACCTTCCTCGACCTTAACGGCTATCTGCCCATCGGCGTCCCAATGCTTAAACGGGTGCTCGCGCTGCCCGGACAGACTGTCTGCAGATCCGGCCTCACGATTTCGGTTGATGACATTACAGTCGGCGAGGCCCGCGATCGCGACGGACGCGGCCGGCCGCTGCCGAAATGGCGGGGCTGTCGCGTCGTCGGCAAAGACGAACTATTTCTGATGAACTGGCAGTCCAGCGACTCCCTGGACGGTCGATATTTTGGATTTATCCCGGCTTCCGCCGTAATCGGACGTGCGTTCCCAGTCTGGATGCGGGAGGAATGAGCGTGCGTGTTCCACGTGTTCACCTCGCCATTCCTTTGTTCGGTCCATTGCGGGACCATTCCCCCGTTCCGATCGATATCAAGGTCGACGCGCGCAGGGGCGGTCAAGGCCGGCCGAGCGGCCGGCACGAAGCAGCTTTACCCTGGACGGGCGCGAGCACGGTGGCCTGCTTAGCTCGATCCGTCGCGCGTGTGGTGCCCCTGGTGCTCCTTCTGACCGCATCGGGCAATGCTGCTTCAGCTGAGGACGGGCCGATCGCATTTCCAGCGATCCGTCAGGGCACACACTCGTTCGCGGGCTTCATCGACGAAGCCGCACAACGCTTTGCGATCCCGTCAGCATGGATACGTTCGGTGCTGAGCGTCGAAAGCGCGGGAGACGTGCATGCCAGATCGCCCAAGGGCGCAATTGGCCTGATGCAAATCATGCCGGCGACCTAGGGGCAACTTCGCAAGCGCTATAGTCTAGGCAGCAATCCTTACGATCCACACGACAACATTTTGGCTGGGGCTGCGTATCTGCGTGAATTGCTCGATCGCTATGGCTCGCCCGGTATGTTTGCGGCGTACAACGCGGGACCATCTCGCTATGAAGCGCTTCTTGCGGGCGACGCTTTGCCAGCCGAGACGCAAGCGTATGTGGCAAAGCTTGCAACTCTGCTTGGCATCGAATTGCCTGCGACGAGGACCGCCGGCAGGCGTCCATCGACGGCTGAAACGTTGTTCGTCGCATGGGTTGATCTGACCAGAATGCGCGATCGATCGGCAGAGCTCATGCCTTCGAGTGGCGCCAAGGCTGTAATCTCGGTGCACGATGTCTCGCCCATGGTCCCCCGGCCTATTGGTGTGTTCGTCCCTAGGTCGAAGGCGGGAGGATCGCAATGACCATATCGGCAGGTTCGCAAGCCATGGCTGCAACAGCGAGCAATTGGCGAAAGAGCGAGGAGAGCGCACAAGCACGACAGCTGGACTGCAAGATAAAGCGAACTGTCGTTCGCACCTCGCGGGCTCGGCAAGTGATTGTCTGCACATTGTCTTTGGCACCTTGCGAGGGCGATCTGACGGCGCTGTGCAATGTGCGCACGCTATCGTCTCAAGGAGATTCTCGTTTGCTTTCAAGTCCAGGATGGTTGCCGCGCGCAGCGTGCAGCGGTGGCTTGCCCCGCCGTCTCTGCACTGCCGCACCCCATTCTGCGACGCTTTCCGATTGATGATTTTGAGGTCTTGCGCGGCGTGACTCCCGCGCCGATCATCGCGTCATGGCGAGCGATGAGCACGACGATTTCCGCATCAGGCCGGGCCGCGCGCGCAACCGGGGCACGCGGGTCAACGCGCGCGATTTGCCCTTCCTGACCGAGGTGAAGATCGCCGTGCGCAAGGCCGGCGGCAACCCCAGGCAGATCGGCCGAGGCCGGGTATCGGCGGGCAGCCGGAACGGGCAGGGCAGCGGCCGTTTCAACGCGTGCGGCCGGGGCGCCAGGGTTTTGGCGTCCCTTCCTCGGGACGGCGGCGGCTGGCAGCGGGACTCCAGTGGTCGATTCCGCGCGCGGCGGGTCGTGGTCAAGGCGCGGGTAGTGAAGCTCAACCCGCAACGCGGTTCGCGCGGGCCGAAGATGCGCGGCGCGGCGAGCAAGGCGGCCGACGCGCATTTGCGCTACCTCGAGCGCGACGGGGTCACCCGCGACGGCGAGAAAGGCCGGGCTTATTCAGCCAGTGAGAACGAAGCGGACGGCAAGGCGTTCATCGAACGCGGACGTGAGGACCGCCACCAGTTCCGGTTCATTGTCGCGCCGGAAGATTCCATCGAGATGGCGGACCTGCGCGGCTTCACCCGCGACCTCATGCGCCAGATGGCAACCGATCTCGGCACCAGGCTCGACTGGATCGCCATCGATCATCACAACACCGGCCATCCGCACACTCATGTCATCGTCCGCGGGGTGCTCGATGATGGCCGCATCCTCAACATTGCCGGTGATTATATCGCTCGTGGCGTTCGCCATCGGGCAAGTGAACTAGTCACGCTCGAACTTGGCCCGCAGACCGAGATCGAGCTTCAGAACAAGCTCCACACCGAGGTGCAGGCCGAGCGCTGGACCCGGCTCGACAGGATGCTGGCCTCCGAGCAGCGCGACCAGGGCGTCATCGATCTCAGGCCCGGCGAGGGGGCGAGCTATCTCGTCCGCGAGAACCGCGCCAACCTGATCGGGCGCGTCCGCCAGCTAGAACGGTATGGGCTCGCCAGCGAGATCGAGCCGGGACGCTGGACGCTCTCGGATAAGGCCGAGCGGACCTTGCGGGAGCTCGGCGAGCGCGGCGACATCATCAAGACCCTGCACCGGGCGCTCGCCGAGCATGGCATCGCCGACGAGCGCGGGCCCAGCCAATACGTCACCCATGGCAGGCAGATCGCCGAGCCGGTCGTCGGCCGGGTGCTGGCCAAGGGACTGGCCGGCGACGAGATGAGCGACCGGCTGCATCTCGTCATCAACGGCGTGGACGGGCGCACCCACTATGTCGAGACGGCCGATCCGACCAGGCTGGACGAGATCAAGCGCGGCCACATCGTCGCGCTCGATCCGGTGCTGACCACAGCGGAGCCACGGGCCGCGGACCAGAACATCCGCGACATGGCGGCCATGAACGGTGGCCTCTACCGGCCGAGCGAGCATCTGGAGGCCGCGCGCCCGCAGATCGAACGCTTCAAGGGCGATCCGGACGCGTTCATCCGCTCTCACGTTCGCCGGCTCGAAGCCCTGCGCCGCGCCGGCCATGTCGAGCGCATCGACGCCGACCACTGGAAAATCCCCCACGACATTGCCGAACGCGGCATGGCCCATGACGCCCCTGGCCGGCCGAAGGACTTCGCCATTCGCACGCTCTCCACGCTCGATCTTGAACGCCAGATCTGTAGCGACGGCGCGACCTGGCTCGACCGAGAACTGGCCTCACCCAACCGGACGCCGCTCGCGGCGGCGGGCTTTGGCCGGGAGGTCACGGGCGCGATGGAGCGTCGCCGCCATGCCCTCGTCGATCAGGGGCACGCCACCCGGCTCGCCGATGGCCGCGTTCGCGCGCCGAACGACCTGATCGCCCGCCTTGAGGCGACCGAGATTAGTCGCGTCGGGAAGCAGATGGCGGCCGAGCGCGGGCTGACTTACACGCCGGGCAAGCCGGGCGAGTTCGTCGCCGGCAGGCTTGCGGGCGTCGCCACGCTCGCCAGCGGGCGCTTTGCCATGATCGAGGATGGCCTCGGCTTCCAGCTCGTGCCCTGGCAGCCTGTGCTCGACAAGCGCATCGGCCAGCACATCAGCGGTGTGATGCGCGACAGCGGTGGCATCGAATGGGGTTTCGGTCGGAAACGTGGGCTTGGGCTGTGAGCTGGACCCCCTTTGCCAGCCGCCGGCCGTCCTCCGACAGGCGGAGCGTGGACGAGGGGGTGGCAACTTGGGCACGGTGGCTAGATCGCTCACCCGCGGCGTCTGGCAGCGAGAGCATTGGATCTGGAGCCACGGACAAATGCGGTTGATGACCTAATCGATTGACGGCGAGGGAGAGGCCGGCGCTCATCAGCCCCCCATCTTTTTGTTCCAAATTCCGGGGCCGCGAGATCATCGGCCTCGCGGATCACTGCCTCGCCGGCGGCGGGCTTCTTGGCCGATCGACTGTCGCCATCCTTGGGCCCCGCGCCAGTTCCATCGTCAGCACCGCGCAATCGCCGCGGGTCTGGGGGTTGGGTGACGTTTCGGGACGATCGGGGTCTTCGAACCGCGAACGCAGCATACGCATTCGATGATCAGAGAACCGAACTTCTGCTGATGAAGCTGCCTTCAGCAGCGAGCACCTGAAGGATTGGTACGGACTTGGCCGGCACCACTTCAGAAGCGTCATCGGTCCGCCGATCCGCTATCGAGGCTTCGTCCTTTTGCTGACCGGCTTGAAGAATTCTGCCGGTTCAACATCAAGGACAGCAGAAAATTTGCCAATGATTTCCAAACCTACGTAGGTGATGCCCCTTTCCATCTTGCTCACATGAGCGCGGTCGACGGCGGCCTCGTGGGCCAGCTCTTCCTGGGAAATCCCCCGCTGGTGCCGAATGCGGCGCAAGTTCGTTGCGAAAAGCTGACGCAGATCCATTGCGCCAGCCAACCGGCTTGTGGTTTATTAACCCACGGCTTTAAAACCGAATTCGTGGGGTGCAAGTGGATGGGAGGACCCTATGCCTGATGAGCTGAACCGCCGCCCCGGTGTTGCGGCAATTGCGCCTGCCGATCCGGCCTTAACCCCCTATGACCACGCCCACCGTATGACTTATCTCAGGTTGCTTGACGCTCACGCTGAAGGTACCGACTGGCGCGAGGTCGTGCGAATTGTGTTGTCGATCGATCCTGATCGAGAGCCGGAACAGGCGCGCGAAACGTTTGATAGCCATCTAGCCCGAGCCAAGTGGATGACGGAACAAGGCTACAGGCACCTGTTGAAAGGTGCATTTAGATAACCGGTCGTGAATGGGCGGTACCTATGGCCATTGGTTTACTTTCGCAATGGTCTCAAACATCCCCACAGCGCCCCCGCCAAACGGACTGAGGGCTTCCGCTTTCGCCTTTGCCCACTCGATCCATGCCCTCAACGTGTGATCTGAGACCGTGACGTCACCCTCGGTCGCTAGCCGAGCCTCGGGTTTACAGGTTGCGAGGCTTTGGCGGCTGCAGCTCTCATTTTTTCTAGGAACGACACCTTGCTATCCTCACGGTGACATTACGCAGCTTGTTCGGATTGTAGCGCCTCGCGGCCAGCGTGCGCCGCGGCCGGCTCCCAGAATGCGCCATCCGTCATGCCGACAAGTACGCGAGGTGGATATGGGTGGCACGCTGACGATTGTCGATGCGAACTGGGATGCTGGTGAGCAGAGCAAGCAGATCGCGTCGTTTGTTGGATCCAAGCCGGACGCTTTGTTTGTTTGTCGTTCCGGTTGACCCCGTAGGTATATCGCGGGCGGTGCAGGCGGCGACGGACGCGCGTATTCCAACGTTCCTGTGCGATGGATCGATTCCGGGCGTGCCCGCAAATTCGGCTTCGGTGCACAATCATTTTGGCATGGGTTCTGCCGCTGCCGAGTACATCTGCAAGCGACTCAAGGAAAAAAGCAAAATTGCCGCCATCCACCTGTATTCCAACGAAGCGTGGAGCGCGCGGTCAGACGGAATGAGGTTTGTACTCTCCGGCTATCCCGAGATTCGGGTCATTGCGGAGATAGCATATTCGCTGACTGGTTCAGCGACACCTCGACAGGCGGTCGAGCACATGCTGACGACACACCCGGACATAACGCGATCTGGAGCGCGTGGGATGGTGGAGCGATCGGCGCCGCACATGCGATCGGGGCGCTCGGTCGAAAGGACATTGTCGCAACGGGTATTGATGGCGGCAGTGAAGCATTCGAACACATCAAGAGTGGCTCTACATTCTGTTTCACAATCGCCCAAAGCTTCTACGAGCAAGTGTACTGGAATGTCTACTATGCGCACGAAGTGCTCGCTGGGCGGCGCTCGCCACGGCATGATCATCAATCCCGCATTTGCTGCGGATGAGAGAGACCTGTCGCGAAATGTTCCGCACGACTATGACCGGCGTGGCGTGGCGGATAGGCTTGGTTGGCGGCGCGTCCCCTAGGAGTTGCGCGGAGTAGTTCGGCCAGTAGTCAAATGGCACCCGAATTGATCAGAATGAGCACCAAATTGATCAATGTGTCGTACTGCTAAGCGGGTATTCTAACCCCGTTGAGGTTGGCCCAGATCGGAAGACATCAGGGCTCCCTCATCACCCAAACGTGGCAAATATGCTCTCGCACTCCCGCCTGCGTATTTCCGCTTTACCATTGTCAACATCAATGAGCTGTTCGAGCTCGAGCAGCCGCTCCACGCCAAACGGTGCCTCCCCGGGTACATAGACAAAACTGCCCCCCAAAATGACCGGAATTGGTCCGAAAATGATCAGTCACGATCGTGGCTGATGTCTCTAATAGGAGCGGGAGGGAAGGCGCGGAAAAAACGGAAGAAGAAAGCGCGCATTGTTCGGGAGGGAGTAATGCACGCTTTGTGCCTGTGCGGGTGGAGCCGTGAGCTGCTCATTGGAACCGCGACGCATAATTTCTGCTGGCTTCGCAGAGACCGTAAGCCTGATGTCCGGGTCGAACTTCCGATCAGAGGGGAGTTCTTACGCATGCTCGCTGCTTTACGGCAGCCGTCGGTGATCGCGTTCAGGTGATCGGTGATGACTATCTCGTCACCAATGCCGATCTCGTGGAGCAGGCGGCAGCAGCGCGAGCCGTCAACGCCGTGCTTCTCAAAGTGAATCAAGCAGGAACGGTCAGCGAGACCTTTGCGGCCTGCCAGGTGGCTCGCCGCGCCGGGTTTGGTACCATCGTCTCGGCGCGCTCTGGGGAGACTGAGGACTTCGCGATTGCGCACCTCGCCGTCGGATGGGACGCCGGTCAGCTGAAAGTCGGATCGTTCGCGAGATCCGAGCGCATGGCGAAATGGAACGAGGTTCTCCGGATCGAGGAAGCGCTCGGCGCGAAGATGGTCCGTGCTGCGGGGCGGGAGAGGCGCGCTGGACGCGGCGTCCTCGCGCACCAGCACCGCACGTGCCCCACATGCTGCAGCAGGTGCCGCATCAACAGCAACGCCCCAGCCAGGCTCGACATCGATAAGGCATTGATAGGCAATAACTGAGATCACCAGACGTAAAATGGCACGTGCTTTACGAATGAAAACCTGATCGCGGCGCTCGTACGATTGAGAACCAAAAAAGTCAAACAACGGCGTGCGCGTGGCGAGCCACATGACTTCAATAGGAGAAGGGAGAAACCAAATGCCCGGGCGGCTCAACCATCAGAGCATCATTGTCACTGGAGCCGGTCGCGGCATTGGTGCGGAACTGGCGCAAACCTTTGCCGCCGAGGGAGCGAAGGTTGTTGTCGCGGACGTCAACCAGGGCAATGCAGCCAATGTCGCAAACCGCATCATGGCAAGCGGCGGGTCAGCGATATCGGTTGAAGTCGACGTCCGCAAACGGGACAGCATTCGCGCGATGATCTCAGCGGCGGTCAAGGAATTCGGCGGCCTGGACACGATCGTCAACAACGCCGGCATCGCGCAGGTCCGGAGCTTCCTCGACATCTCGGACGAGGATTGGGACACCATGCTTGAGGTAAACGCGCGCGGCGTCCTGATCTGCATGCAGGAATCGATCAAGCAGATGCTGGCCCAGGGGCACGGCGGGTCGGTTATCAATATGTCGTCGATCGCCGGCAAGCAGGGATACCCGACCCAGGCACACTACTGCGCCAGCAAGTTCGGCGTCGTCGCGCTAACCCAGGCCGCTGCGAAGGCGTTCGGGCCGAACCGCATCCGTGTCAACGCAATCTGCCCAGGCATTGTCGCGACGGATATGTGGAAGATGATTGACCAGGGCTTCCGCGACGCCGGGCTGACGAAGGAAGAGAATGAGGCGTTCAACGGCTATGTCGCGCTGACGGCGTTAGGACGCCCCTCGACGCCCGCTGATTTGACAGGTGTGGCGGTCTATCTGGCTTCGCACGAGTCCGACTACATGACCGGCCAGACGCTGCTCGTCGAAGGGGGGCTGGTCTTCGATTGAGCGCCCTGTGCGCCGTCATTCGGGCGTCTCGTGAAGCGGTCAGCCGATGCTGCCCAAGACAACAAACAATTCAACCAGGAGGAGGAAATTCATGCAAAACAATGACGCGGTGTCCGGCCTGAGCCGGAGAGATGTCCTGGGCGCGGGCGCTGGCGTCGCCCTGGCCGCAACGCTTGGCAAGCCAGGATTGGCCGTCGCGAAGAGTCCCAAGGACCTCAATTTCAGCTTGTCGGTGCCATTCACCGGTCAAGATTCGTTCCGTCACATCATCGCCGGGTACAAGGATGCTGTTGCCAAGCTGGGAGGAACTCTGACGATTGCTGACTCGAACTGGGATGTCAAAAAGCAGACTGATCAGATCGCTTCCTTCGTTGCATCAAAGCCTGACGCTCTGTTTGTCCTGCCGGCTGATCCGGCGGCGGTCTCGAAGGCCGTGGTGGCGGCCACGGAAGCGGGGATCCCGACCTTCCTGTGCGACAGCTATGTACCCGGTGCCACCGTCAATTCCGTTTCAATGCACAACAACTTCGGCATGGGAGCGGCGACGGCCGAGTACATTTGCAAGCGGCTCAATGGAAAGGGGCGCATCGCTATCGTCAATCTGCCCTCGAACGAGGCGTGGGATATGCGCTCGCATGGAATGAGGTTCGTGCTCTCCCGCTATCCTGACATCAAGGTGGTGGCTGAGTGGGCGTTCTCGCTCACCGGCTCGGTCACCCCCCGGCAGGCGGTCGACAACATGCTCACGGCGCATCAGGATATCGATGCAATCTGGAATGCCTGGGACGGCGCGGCGATTGGCGCCGCACTGGCGATCCGCGCCGCAGGGCGCGAAAACATCTTTGTGACCGGCATCGACGGTGGAAAGCAGGCGTTCGAGTACATCAAGAGCGGCACGGCGTTTTGTTACACCATTGCACAGAGCTTCTACGAGGAAGCATATCTCAGCGTCTATTGCGCGCACGAAGTCCTCGCCGGTCGGCCGGCACCGCGCATCATCGTCAATGCTGCCTACGGAGTGACAAAGGAGATGTTGTCGGGCGACATCCCCGACGACTACGACCAGCCCGGCGTGGCGGCGAAGCTCGGCTGGCAGCGCATTCTTTAGGCGTTTGGCTCGACTTCACGCGCAGGGGGAAGCCCCCGGCTTTGCCGGGGGCGGGGGGCAAGCAATGGGTCTTTCGAACATGGACATCGTGCCTTGGGCCGCAGCGATGCTCCAGGTGCCGCTGGTTGTGATCGGCTGCTTCAGGCGTCGGTCGGTCGCCATTGCGATGACAATATGTGCCGCTCTTGCCTTGGCGTCTGTCGGATTCGCTCTTGGGACTGGGGCGGCTGCTCTCGAGGCGATGTCCTCGATTGGCGTGTTCATGATCGGGTGTCGCATGATGGTCTGGTCATTCAGGAACAGCCGCCTGCTCGCCAGAGACGCCATCGGAATGCGCATGAGCCGTCGTGCTGCGGACTGGCTGGCGCGCAATGATCTATCGTTTTCTGCAACCGTTTTTAAGCAGGTGATCCATTCGCTCGAGACGGTGCTCTCACTGAACCTTAGGTCCACGCAGGTCACAAAGTTGCGGATGGAGTTCGTGAAAATCGATCGCTGCGAACGAAGCGCGGTGAGGCCGAGGTCGGCGCGCGACCAGGTGACCGCGTATCCGGTCTGCATCGGTTTTTGAAGAGGGTGAGAAAGTGACTGATCTCGTTCTGAGCATGACCGGAATTGAGAAGCGATTCGGACCGGTGCTTGCGCTCGATTCGGTCGATTTTTCGCTCCAGCGCGGTGAAATTCATGCGCTCCTTGGCGTCAATGGTGCCGGCAAGTCGACGCTCGTGAAGATCCTTTCTGGGGTCTACGTGAAGGATGCCGGGGAGATCGAGATCGAAGGGCAGAGAGTCGAGTTCTCGACACCGCGCGATGCGATCGAGCAGGGCATTGCATCGGTTCAACAACACCCGGAACTCGTCGACGACCTGTCCGGCTACGAGAACATCTTCCTTGGCCAGGAGGCCAGACGTCCAGGCCTCTTCAAGCGGATCGATCGTCATGGAATGCGAGGCCGGGCCGAGGCCCTGCTGCGTCGCTTCCCTGTCACGGCCAGCCTGGCGCTGCCGGTGGAAGCGCTGCCGTCGGTTGAGAAAGAGATTGTTGCCGTTCTTCATGCGCTGCGTCGTGACGATATCAAGATCCTGATTCTTGATGAGCCGACATCGACCTTGACGGAGCGCGAGAAGGCCCAACTCTTCAAAATGATGCGCGCGCTCAAGACGGCTGGCATTGCCATCATCTACATCACGCACCGTCTTGAGGAAGTCTTCGACATTGCCGATCGCTTTACGATATTTCGAGGCGGCCGGAGAATTGCGACGCTAACGTCCCGGGATGCATCGCAGCGAGGCGTGTCGATTGCCGAGCTGATGCTCGACGGCACAATTGGGGAGCTCTACCCGCCCAAAGCCGCGGGGAAGCGTGGTGAGACCCTTCTTGATGTGCGACAGCTGTCGCAGCCAGGCGCCTACCAGGACATCAGCTTTTCGGTTCGACGCGGCGAAATCCTTGGAATCTTCGGTCTCGTTGGCTCTGGGATCGACGAGCTGGCGAAGGCGTTGTTCGGCGTCACTCATCCGGCCTCTGGCGAAATCCGGTTGATGGGTGAATCGGTGAAGCTGGCGGGGCCCCGTGACGCACTACGTCGGGGCGTCTTCCTTCTTCCGGGAGATCGGAAGACCGAAGGCTTGACGCTGACGCGCAGCGTAACCTTCAACACCACGCTGGCCAATCCCGGGCGGGCCTCTCGGATGGGCGGCCTCACCCGCTTCGGGCGCAATCGCGAGGTGGCAGCGACGCTAGCCAAGCAGGTCGCGCTGCACCCGCCGCAGCTCTGGCAGGTCGCCTCGGCCTTCAGCGGCGGCAATCAGCAAAAGATCGTGCTTGCGAAGGGTCTGTTTTGCCAGGCGGATGTCTACATCTTCGTCGAGCCGACCGTGGGCGTCGATATTGGTGCCCGAGCAAAGCTCTACGGTCTTATTCGCGGGTTGAGCGCGAGGGCGGCAGTGGTGGTGATGTCGTCGGATTGCGATGAGGTCTTTGGCCTGTCCGATCGCGTGATGGCGCTGCACCGCGGTCGCGCACCTCTCGATCCTGTCGAGACCATCACTTGCGGCCAGCTCCTCGCCGCCGGAATTATGGGAGCGCGATAATGACCGCCTGGAGAGTGCCACCTATCGTATGGCGACTGGTCGCCTTCGTCGGATTGCTTGTCGTCATTGGGGCCGTGTTCCGGTCGCAGGCGCCCGCCTATCTAACCAGCGGAAATCTTCACGCGCTGTTCCGGCATATGGCGATCCAGGGGGTGGTTGCCGTTGGCCTCACCTTCGTGATCGTTGTCAGGCACTTCGATCTGTCTTTGCCAGGCGTCGCGTCCTTCGGAGCGATGACGCTGGGCTTCCTCATCAGCAAGGATGCCGGCCTGCCGGTCTGCATTCTCGGGTGCGCCGGGATCGGGCTCGGCTGCGGGTTAATTAGTGGACTTGCGGTGGGCGTCCTGCGCTTGCCCGATGTCGTTGCAACGATCGCAATGGGCTCGATCGCTTATGGCCTGTCATTCATCTACAACGACGGCGCGTCGTTCTCGGATAACTTCTTCAGTTCCGGAATCCTCGATCTCAATGATCGGGCCTATTTCTCCGTTGATGCCCCGGTGTTCATTCTGGGGATGATCGCCTTGGGAGCCGCAGTCGTCTTGCACATGACACGCTTCGGTCAGGCTTTCTATGCCACTGGCGAGAACCAAACCTCGGCCAGATTCTCCGGAATTCCAGTGCGGGGCTATGTCGCTGCCGCGTTTGCCATCTGCGGTGCATTGACGTGCCTGGCGATGGTGTTGCACGTGGCATCGTCCGGCGTGGCCAACGTCTCATCCGGAAATCAGATCCTGATGCCGGCCTACGCGGCTGTGTATCTCGGAGCGGCGCTGTTCGGGGCCGCTTCGGTGCCGGCGACGCTGGCCGGCGCGCTTCTGATGTCGGCTCTGCTCAACGGCTTCACGCTCCTCACCGTCCCGTACTACTACAGCGACGCCGTCGTCAGCGCCGTGCTGATGATGGCGATCGCGGTCTTCGATCCGCGGCTGTTGGCCTCCTTGCGGCCGCTCGTCTCGCTCTTTCCGCGCAAGGCTTTGCAGAGGTCCGCATGAGCTACAGCCTTGTTCAACCCGGTGGACCGGAAGCCGGCGCGCGCCAATTCCTCGTGCGCTACGGGCTGGTGGTGCTTCTTGTGGCGTTGTCCGCCGTTTTCGGTTGGCTCCGGCCAAGCTTTGTGAGTCTCGGCAACCTATCCGACCTGCTGCAGTCAACCGGCATCGCTGCGATCATGTTCCTGGGCTTGACCTGGGTTCTCGCAGCCGGCGAGATCGATGTCAGCTTCGTGGCTGTCGCTGCTCTTGCAAACATGGTGGTGGCGGGCTTGGTCTCAGCAGGTGCTGGCTGGCCCCTGGCTTCGGCGATGGCTCTTGGCGCCAGCCTTCTGGTCGGCGCTGTCAACGGCGTTCTGATCGCATATCTTGGGTTGCCGGCCTTGGTGACGACAGTTGCGACCGGGGGAATCGTCGCGGCGCTGGCTGCCGCAATTGGCCATGGATCATCGATCGCATTGAGCTCGACTGGCTTTGTCGGCTCGATCCTCGCAACCAAGATCGGAATCGTGCCGCTGATCACGGTGATTGCCTTGTCGTTGTACGGCGGGGCCTGGTTCCTGCAGGAGCGCCTCGTGTTCGGCCATTACATGTATGCGTTGGCGAAGAACCGTAATGCCGTGATCGAAGCTGGCGTTCCGGCCGCGCGCCTGCTCGCCATCCTTTGCATGATCTCGAGCGCGTGCAGCGGGCTCGCAGGCATCCTGCTCGCTGCCGAATTGTCGTCCGGACAGCCTTCCATCGCCAGCTCTTTCTTCCTTGACGGCCTCACGGCATCGCTCCTGGGCGGAGTGATGCTCAAGCTCGGGAAGCCCAATGTCATTGGGACGATTTTCGGCGTTCTGATTTTGGCCGTGCTGGTGAGCGGCGCCGCTCTGCTCGGATGGACCGATACGCAGAGGCAAATCATCAAGGGCCTGTTGCTGCTTGTCGGAATCACGGCCGTGGTTTGGGCACGGCCGCGCATGTGAGCCGCCGGCCACGAGTGCCATCCGCCCCGCGCTTGAGGTGTCGAACCATTGCAATGCGCCGCGAAGGTGCGAGGACGGACGGGCATCGAGGCATTCCGGCATTTCAACAGCCGAAACGCACTTCGGCAAGATCGTGATCGAGCACGAGGGCAAGTTGACGACCGTCAAGGCAGGCCAGCCGGCCTGCACGCTATGCTATCATTGAAGTAGAACAGACATTGAGTTTGGAATGGCACAAGGCGCAGGCATTTGGCGGGAATTCGCGACGTCGTTCCCAGTGCCCTTGGGTGCGAAGAATGCCTGCAACTGGGCGATCCATGGCTGCATCTGCGCGTCTGCCGAACCTGCGGTCATGTCGGTTGCTGTGATCAATCGCCCAACCGCCACGCGACGAAGCATTTTCATGCAACCAATCACCCGATCATTGAAGCCTATGATCCGCCCGAAGGCTGGGGCTGGTGTTACGTTGATGAAATCATGTTTGACTTATCGGATCGGCCGACGCCGCAAAGAGGTCCGATCCCGAGATTTTACTGATGCCATGCCGCGCTGCAGGTGGGCTGTGAAGGCGTGGGCAATGCCCGGCCTAGGCGAGACCGACTGATGGCGCATGATGCTTTGACGGCCCCACGATGGAGCATCGTCATTGTCGGTGACGAAAGCCAATCTGGTAAGGTGAAGGACATGGCCGCGCGTACTGCCAAACGGAATTCCGATCGAGGCGAAGCCACAAAACAGCCTGGCGCGAGAGTTCAAACGATAGACCTGCAACCTTATGACCACTTCGAGCTGCTTCCGATCGCTGGCGACTGGCGCCACGGCCGGGCAGAAAGCAGGTTGGTTGACACAAATCCTTATACCGACGATGTCCTCCTCGAAATCAAGCAGGCCGATCGCAGCGATCTTGATGCGGCATTTGCAGGGGGTGCCAAGGCTCAGGTGGAGTGGGCTGCCTCAGCACCGCCCGCCCGAGCGCACGTATTTCGTCGGGCAGCAGAGATCATGGAAGCGCGCCGCGGCGAAATCGTCGATTGGCTGATCAGTGAATCCGGCAGCACGCGGCTCAAGGCGAACCTCGAGTGGGAAGTGACTCATACCGTCATGCTTTGGGCCACCTCGGTGCCGCATGCCGTCGAAAGCCGCGTCATTCCGTCCGACATTCCGGGCAAGGCAAATCAGGTGCGGCGCAAACCGGTCGGCGTTGTCGGCGCGATCAGTCCGTGGAACTGGCCGCTCCACCTGAGCAACCGCACCATCGCGCCGGCGCTGGCGGTGGGAAATGCCGTCGTGGTGAAGCCGGCGAGCGATACGCCGGTGACGGGGGGATTACTGTTAGCGAAAATTTTCGAGGAAGCCGGCCTGCCGGCGGGTCTCCTCAACGTCGTGGCCGGCGCGGGCAGCGAAATCGGCGACGCTTTCGTCAGTCATCCCGTTCCGCGGGTGGTTTCGTTTACCGGCTCGACGCCAGTCGGCCGCAACATCGCGGAACTTGCAGCGAAGGCGCCGATCATCAAGCGTGTTGATCTGGAGCTCGGTGGTAATGCTCCCTTCGTTGTGCTCGCGGACGCCGACCTGGATC
>NZ_JAGKJL010000027.1:0-120024 GCF_020329495.1 Bradyrhizobium australafricanum
AATCAACTCCTCGACGCGCTCTCAGACTGCGGTCCATGGACTGTCGAGATCGTCGAGCGGCCTCAAGGCGTCAAAGGCTTCCAGCTTCTGCCGAGGCGGTGGGTGGTTGAACGCACATTCGCTTGGTTCGGCAGATGCCGCCGCCTCGCCAAGGACTTCGAGGCGACGGTGGCAACCGAAGCTGCCTGGCTGCTGATTGCACACATCAGGCTCCTGACCCGCAGACTCGCGGCTGCAGCTAAGGTTGGGTGATTTATGAGTCAGACTCTGAGGAGCGCGTAGCGCGTCTCGAAGGATGAACGGCCCCGCCGTGGCCGTCGATCCTTCGAGACGCGCGCAAGCGCGCTCCTCAGGATGACGGGATAGCCGCCTACGCAAATTTGCAGCCGTTGCCGCGGCAACTATGGGCGCAGCGGCTTGACATCGTCAGGCAATCCATCGACAGGTGGATTGCCTTTCCGCTTTTGCCGCCCGCAATGACGGAACGTAACAAGACAGAAATGGGAGCCGCCCGATGTCCTCGCGCAAACCCGCCGCCAGCAAAGGCACGACCGTCACCGTCAAGGACGCCACCTTCGGCCTGCTGCGCGCGTGGGGCATCAAGAAGGTGTTCGGCAATCCCGGCTCGACCGAGCTGCCGTTCCTGAGCGACTGGCCCGACGACATCGACTACGTGCTCGGCCTGCAGGAGGCATCCGTCGTCGGCATGGCCGACGGCTACGCGCTGGCGACGCGCAATGCCGGTTTCGTCAATCTGCATTCGGCGGCCGGCGTCGGCAACGCGCTCGGCAACATCTACAACGCCTATCGCAACCAGACCCCGCTGGTGATCACCGCGGGCCAGCAGGCGCGCTCGATCATGCCGCTGCAGGCCTTCCTCTATGCCGAGCGGGCCTCGGAATTCCCGCGGCCTTACGTGAAATTCGCGGTCGAGCCGGCGCGCGCCGAAGACGTTCCCGCCGCGATCGCGCGCGCCTATTATGTCGCGATGCAGCCGCCCTGCGGGCCGACTTTCGTCTCGGTGCCGATCGACGACTGGGCGCATGCGACGCAGCCGCTCGACGCGCGCCAGGTCAGTCGCGAAATCGGCCCTGATCCATCCGCGATGCAGGCGCTGGTGGCCGCGCTCGGCGAGGCCAAGCGCCCTGCCCTCGTCGTCGGCCCGGCCGTCGATCGTGCCGAGGCGGTCGATCTCATGGTTGACGTCGCCGAGAAATCGAAAGCCGCGGTCTGGGCCAGCCCGTTCTCGGCGCGCTGCTCGTTCCCCGAACGGCATCCGCAGTTCGCCGGCTTCCTGCATGCCGCGCCGGGCCAGCTCTCCGATGCGCTGCGCGAGCACGATCTCGTCGTCGTGGTCGGCGCGCCGGTCTTCACCTTCCATGTCGAGGGCCATGCGGCGATCTTCGACGGTTCGACCACGATCTTCCAGATCACCGACGATCCGGATGCCGCCGCGATGACGCCGACCGGCCACAGCATCGTCGCGACCATGAAGCCGGCGCTGACGGCGCTGCTCGACATGCTGCCCGAGACCAGGCGCACCGCGCCGGCCGGCCGCATTCTGCCGCCGGCTCCCGCCGCCGGCGACCCGATCCCTGCCGAATACGCGCTGCACGCGCTCTCGGCCGCGATGGGGCCGCATGACGCGCTGGTCGAGGAAATACCGTCGCACCGCCCGCTGATGCAGAAGGCGATGCCGATGCACGGCCAGGACAGCTTCTACACCATGGCGAGCGGCGGCCTCGGCTACAGCCTGCCGGCCGCGGTCGGCATGGCGCTCGGTCGACGTCAGGGACGCACGGTCTGCCTGATCGGCGACGGCTCGGCGATGTATTCGATCCAGGCGCTGTGGACATCAGCGCAGCGAAAGCTGCCGCTGACGGTCGTGGTGCTGAACAATTCCGGCTACGGCGCGATGCGCTCGTTCAGCCAGGTGATGCAGGTGCGCAACGTGCCGGGCCTCGATCTGCCCGGCATCGATTTCGTCAAGCTCGCCGAAGGCCTGGGCTGCGACGCCGTGCGGGTGACGAAATCAGCCGAGCTTCCGAGCGCCTACCAGCGCGCCCTGTCGCACCAAGGCACCAGCCTGATCGAGGTGATGGTCGATTCCGCGGTGCCGCTGCTCTACGCGCAGAAGAGCTGAGCGGCAATCTCGCCACGTCATTGCGAGCGAAGCGAAGCAATCCATCTTTCGGCAAGTGGAGATATGGATTGCTTCGTCGCTGCCGCTCCTCGCAATGACGGCTGGACATATATTCGCAACCTTATTACGAGGGCATTGGATCGCCGAGCATGGGCGCCGCTGACGGCGTCGGCGCCTCGCAGCCGGTTGCGCAGCAGCGTCCGGGCTGCTTCGACACCCGTTGCCCCTGGTCGACGAGGTCGCGGCCGAGCAGATTCTCGACCAGCTCGGCCTTCTCCATCACCGGATAGTTGCGCCAGATCTCGCGCTTCATCGCCTCCGGCGAGCCGCCGCCGTGCAACGAGATCACTGAATACCAGCCGGCTTCGTGCGAGACGGTGAGGTCCTCGATCAGCCGCGCCACCTCGGCACGCTGATCGGCCGGGATATCGGGACGTCCGCCCATGACAGCGGCAAGCGAGGCGCGCGTTTCCGGATTGTGATCCTCGTCGGGCCCCGGCAGCGCGACGATCAGCCCACCGGAGACGTAATGCGCGACGCGGTGCATGTCGTAGATCTTGGTCGCCAGCAGCAGCTTGCCGATGTTGGAGAACACCGCATCCGGCATCACCGAGCCCGCCGGATCCTTCGTGCAGTAGACCGAGGAGGCGACGCCGCAGGCGTAGAAGCTTTCGGTGATGGTGATCAGCTCCACCATCGCCTCGCGGATATGCGCATGCTTCTCGGCATCGAGCCCGTTCGCCTCGATCATCAGCGCGCCGGCGCCGATCAAGAGATCGCCGAAGCCGGCACGGGCGCCGATGCAGGAATGCCGGTGATGCGTGGCGTAGGACGTCGTCAGGAAGCCGCCCTCCTCGGTCTCGCCGGCGAGGAACACCCGATCATGCGGCACGAACACGTCGTTGAACATCACGACGCCGACCGACTGGCCGTATTTCGCGGAAAATTTCGCCGCGGCATCGCCGGGCCGGCCAGCCGGACGCGCGACGATCGTGACGCCGGGCGCATCGACCGGCACGGCGCAACAGACCGCAAAATCCTTGTCGGCTGGCACATGGGTGCGACACGGCATGACAAGGAATTCGTGCATGTAAGGCGCGCCGGTCACGATCGCCTTGGTGCCGCGGATCACGATGCCGTCGGGCCGACGTTCCTTGATGTGGACGTAGACGTCCGCATTGGCCTGCAGGCCGGGACGCTTCGAGCGGTCGCCCTTCGCATCGGTCATGGCGATCCCGAGCGTCAGATCCTGGTCCTGCACCTCGTGCAGATAGTTGAGGAAGCGCTGGCTGTAATCGGTGCCGTGGCGATCGTCGGTCAGCCTGGTCGCCTGAAAGAGACCGTTCAGCGCATCATGGGTCAGATAGCGCTGCGCGCAGCCCGACGTCCTGCACACCAGCCGCACCGCCTCGAGCTTGTCGAGCAGGTCCTGCGAGCTCCGATCGATGTGGAGCATGCGGTTGACGGTCTTGCCAGAGGTGCCCTGCCGCGCCGTCATGATCGGCACATGCTCGGGCTGCAGCGCGAAATCATAGGTCACGCCGACGCCCGCCACGCCCGGCGCCAGCAACGGCTCGTCCGCGACGCTCGCAACGGCCGCGCCGTTGATGAACACGCGCGGCTTGTAGCGGCGCAGGGATTCCCGATAGTCCGCAGCCGTCATCAGCATGACGCTTCTCCCTTGCTCATTTATTCTAACGATGTTAAATTATCTAACGCTGTTAGAATTGAGTCAAGAACGGATTTGCCGGAACATGCAGATGCGCGAGAGCAGGAAGGAAGCGGTCAGCCGCCACAAGCGGGAGCTGATCCTCGACGCGGCGCGCAGCGTGTTCGCGGAGGAAGGCCTCGAAGGCGCGAGCCTGCGGGCGATCGCGACGCGGGCCGGCTACACGCCGGCGGCGCTGTACTTCCATTTCGATTCCAAGGAGGCGATCTACGCCGAGGTGCTGCGGCAATCGCTGGCCTCGCTCGGCGAAGCCGTCAGTGCGGCAGTCGCGACGACGCGCGGCGCCAGGCAGAAGCTGCACGCCGCAGGCATGGGCTTCTTCCGCTATTACGCGGAGAACCCGCGCGACCTCGATCTCGGCTTCTACTTGTTCCGCGGCGGCATGAAGCCGGCCGGGCTCGGCCATGACCGCGATCACGCGCTGAACGCCGCGCTGGAGGCGGCGCTGCATCCGATCGCCGAAGCCGCAGAGGCGCTCGGCGCCTCTAGGTCGAAGGCGAACACGGTGATGGTGGACTGCTTCGCGCATGCGACCGGCCTCCTGCTGCTATTGCACACCGGCCGCATCAGGATGTTCGGCGCCTCGGCGCCCGATTTGATGGATGCCTATCTGCGCGACAGGATCGCGCAGATAGCAAAGGAGTGAGGCCGCCTCAGTTGCGCGGCCGATATCGTAGCCCGGATGAAGCGCAGCGAAATCCGGGATTCACGCGCGCACGTTCGATCCGGATTACGTTTCGTACCATCCGGGCTACAGGTCTCACTTTCCGTGCGCTTCCCGCATCTTGGCCTGGATCTTGGCCATGCCGCCAATCCAGCGATCGTAATTCTCGGTCTTCTTGCGCATGTAGCCGAGCACCTGCGGATGCGGCAGGATCAGGAAGGTCTCCTGCTCGATGCCCTTGAGTGCATCCTGCGCGACCTGCTCCGCGGAAAGATCGCCGTCACCGGATTGCGGGCCCTTCGGGATCGAGCGCAGCATGCTGGTGTCGACGCCCTGCGGGCAGAGGATCGAGACCTTGATGTTGTCGGCGCGGTGCGAGATCGCGAGGTTTTCCGCAAAGCCGACCGCGGCGTGCTTGGTGGTCGAGTAGGCCGGGCTGCCGACCTGCGACAAGAGGCCCGCGGCCGAAATCGTGTTGAGGAAATAGCCGCCGCCGCGCGCCTTCATGCGCGGCACCAGATGCCGCGCGGCATAGACATGCGCCATCACATGGATCGCCCAGCTCCGCGACCACGGCTCGTCCGAGGTGCCGCCGGCGTTCACCGACAGCGGATCGAAGCCGCCGCCGATGCCGGCATTGGAACAGAACAGCGCGATCGGGCCGAACATGCGCTCGGTCTCGTCGATCACATGCAGGATGTTCTTCTCCTGCCCGACGTCGCATTTGAAGGCGGCGCCGCCGACCGTGGCCGCGACCTTCTCGGCCGCGCCATGATCGAGGTCGACGACCACGACCTTCGATGCGCCCGCGGCATGGAACGCCTCGCACAGCGCCTTGCCGATGCCATTGCCACCGCCGGTGACCACCACAACCTTACCTGCCACCTGCATGGCCATCCTCCCGATATCTTTGCTCGTACGTTGTTGCCTTGCCCATGCTGCCCTGCGCCTTCCGTCATCCTGAGGAGCGCGACGCGCGTCTCGAAGGATGAACGGCCCGGCTGGTGGCCGTCGACCCTTCGAGACGCCGCTGCGCGGCTCCTCAGGGCGACGGTGTGAGGGCTGAATGCGCCTATCACGAAACATGATAGCCCATTCGCCGCAGATGGCGAGAACTTCAGCTCGCCAGCACGACGTCGAACACCGCCGTGTAGTGGCAGGCAGCCCCGAGCAGCACGAAGCAGTGCCAGATCGCGTTCTGGAAGCGTAGCCGCCGCCAGGAGTGGAAGATCACGCCCAGGCTGTAGAGAATACCGCCGGCCAGCACGAAGCCGAGCGCCATCGCCGGCAGCGCCTTCACGACGCGGTCGTAGAGCATGATGCCGCTCCAGCCCATCGCGAGATAGAGCCCGATCGAGAGTCGGTCGAAGCGGCCGGGATAGCGCAGCTTCAGCCAGATCCCGACGATCGCCACGCACCACACCCCGACCAGCAGCGCGATCGCGAAGGTGCTGTCCTTCAGTTCCACGATGAACGGCGTGTAAGTCGCGGCGATCAGCAGATAGATCGCGGAATGGTCGAAGCGCCGCAGCACCCATTTGGCGCGCGACACCGGCCAGAGATTATAGGTCGCCGACAGCACCAGCATTGCAAGCAGGCCGGCGACATAGACCGACACCACGGCGATGTCGAACGGGCCGGCATAGACTGCGGTCAGCACGATCAGCGCGGTGGCGGCAACCAGCCCGAAAGCGACGCCGACGAGATGGACGACGCCGTCGGCGATCAGCTCGGCACGGTCGTAGTTCCACAGCGCGGCGCCGGCCGCGTGGATCGAGGTCGAGGCAAGTTGCTTCAGGCGGAAGACCGTCATGCAGGCTTTCCCGTGGGCCGATGGACGATGGGTAGCGCGGGTGGTGTGACGCGTTCAATTCCCCTGCCCCCCGACAACCCCTCGCCTGCAAAGGCGCCGGAAATGTGAAGCTTGATTTTGGCCCGATAATCGCCACCTTGCGGGTGATCGCCCGCCCCTTTTGGTCCCTCCTGCCGGGTTTTCGTTAACCCTCCATGCCCCCCAGCTTCACTGATATCGTCGAGGAAGCCCGTCTCTCGGCGCGGGCGCTGCTCGACTACGGCGAGGGGTTCTTCAACCCGACGGTGCGGCTCGGCGTCACCGGCCTGTCGCGCGCCGGCAAGACCGTGTTCATCACCGCGCTGGTGCACGGCCTGACCCGCGGCGGCCGCTTCCCGGTGTTCGAGGCCTATGCCTCGGGGCGGATCGCGCGCGCCTATCTCGCCCCGCAGCCCGACGATGCGGTGCCGCGCTTCGCCTATGAGAACCATGTCCGGACATTGGTCGAGGAGCGGACCTGGCCGAGCTCGACCACCGACATCTCCGAGCTCCGTCTCGTGATCGAGTATCAGCGGCAAAATGGCGCGGACCGCACGCTGACCCTCGATATCGTCGACTATCCCGGCGAGTGGCTGCTCGATCTGCCGCTGCTCAACAAGAGCTACGAGCAATGGTCGGCGGAGAGCCTTGCGCTGTCGCGCGAGCCGCTGCGCGCAAAACTCGCGGCACCCTGGCACGCCCATCTCGCGACGCTGAAGCCAGAGGCCAAAGAGGACGAGCAGGCCGCGCTGACCGAAGCACGCCTGTTCACCGACTATCTGCGCGCCTGCCGCGACGAACGCTTCGCGATGAGCCTGTTGCCGCCCGGCCGCTTCCTGATGCCCGGCAATCTCGCCGATACGCCGGCACTGACCTTTGCGCCACTCGACGTGCCCGCAGGCGGCAGCGCATCCGACGGCTCGCTGTGGGCGATGATGCGGCGGCGCTTCGAGGCCTACAAGGACGTCGTGGTGCGGCCGTTCTTCCGCGATCATTTCGCGCGGCTCGACCGCCAGATCGTGCTGGCCGATGCGCTCGCCGCATTCAATGCCGGCCCCGAGGCGCTGCACGATCTCGAGGCCGCGCTCGCCGGCATTCTCGACTGCTTCCGGATCGGCCGCAGCACGATCCTGAGCGCGCTGTTCCGGCCGCGCATCGACCGCATCCTCTTCGCCGCTACCAAGGCCGACCATCTGCACCACCAGAGCCACGACCGGCTGGAGGCCGTGCTGCGGCGGATCGTGGCCAAGGCCGCCGAGCGCGCCGAATATGCCGGCGCCGACATCGACGTCGTCGCGCTCGCCGCGGTGCGCGCCACGCGCGAGGCGCAGGTCCAGCGCGGGCGCGACCGGCTGCCGTCGATCCTCGGCACGCCGGCGCCGGGCGAGGTCGCCAATGGCGAGCGGCTCGACGGCGAGACGGAAGTTGCGACCTTTCCCGGCGACCTGCCCGACAATCCGGAGGAGCTGTTCAACGGCGGCTTCCGCGGCCTCTCAAGCTCGGACACAGAGGCCGTAGACTACCGCTTCCTGCGCTTCCGTCCGCCAAAGCTGGAACGAAACGGCGATGCAGAGCCGGCGCTGCCTCACATCCGCCTTGACCGCGCTCTCCAGTTCCTGATCGGAGACAAACTGCAATGAACGAGAAGACGCCCCCGAGGCGGCCGGCGACGTTCAAGCTCGACGATCCCGGCGTGGTCGTGATGGATCCGGACGACGGCGGCCGCCTCACCCGCGGCACGATCCAGATCGTGCCTGAGGCCGAGCCCGCGCAGCTTCCGGTCCCGGTCGATACGCCGCTGGTGCCGGCGCGCCACGGCTTCCGCTGGGGCACGCTGTTCTGGAGCGCGGTCGCGGGCCTCGTGGTGCTCGGCACCGGGCTTGGCGTCCTCAACCTGGTCGAGGACCTGTTCGCACGCAATGAAGGCCTCGGCTTCCTCGGGCTCGCGCTCGCCGTCATCGCCGCAGTGGCGCTCGCGGTCGTGACCACGCGCGAGCTCGTCGGCCTGGCAAGGCTTGCGACGATCGAGAAGCTGCATCTGCGCGCCGCCGAGGTGCTGATCAGCGACGACCGGGCCGCGAGCCGCGCGATCATTGGCAACCTGCTCAAGCTCGCGCACCAGACCCCGCAGCTCGCCCGCGCTCGCAGCACGCTGCAGAGCCATACCGACGACATCATCGACGGCGCCGACATGATCCGCCTCGCCGAGCGCGAGTTGATGACCCCGCTCGACGAGGAAGCGCGGCGGCTGGTGTCGACGGCCGCGCAGCGCGTCTCGGTCGTCACCGCGGTCAGCCCGCGCGCGCTGTTCGACGTGCTGTTCGTGTTCGTGGCGAGCTTGCGGATGATCCGCCAACTGGCGCGGCTCTATGGCGGCCGGCCCGGCGCGCTCGGCATGATCCGCCTGCTGCGCCACGTCATCGCGCATCTCGCGATCACCGGCGGCATGGCGGCCAGCGACAGCCTGATCCAGCAGATGCTCGGTCACGGCATCGCTGCAAAACTGTCACAACGCCTCGGCGAAGGCATGCTCAACGGCCTGTTGACCGCCCGGCTCGGCCTCGCCGCGATCGACGTCACCCGCCCGCTTCCCTTCAACGCCCTGCCGCGCCCGGCGCTAACGGATCTCGCGAAAGACCTGATCCGCAAGCGCGAGGAAGAGGAATGAGGTGCTTGCCTCGCCCCGCTTGCGGGGAAAGGCCGGAATTTTCGCGAAGCGCGAATTCCGGGTGAGGGGGAGTCTCCGCGAGACCAACTCTTGCCGTCCCCGTGGAGACCCCCCTCATCCCGACCTTCTCCCCGCAAGCGGGGAGAAGGAGGAGGCCAGCACCCGCCAGCGGAAGAAGGTGGTGTCCGGCGGCGGCGACAGATCGGGGGTCCAGCCGCTGATCTTCTCCAGCGCATAGGTGTCCATCACCATGCCGCGCCAGCTGCGCGTCACGCGCTCCAGCGGCTGGCGCACCGCTGATGTCTCGCTCCACAGCGGCAGATTGTTCTCGGGCTCGCGCCCGACATAAATGCCGGCGTGATCGCGGATCTTGCTCATGCCGGGATCGGCAAAGCCCTGGAAGCGGCCGCGTTCGTTGATTTCGATGACCGTCACCTTCCCGCGCAGCAACCAGCGCAGCATCGCATAGGTGCGATAATCCGTGGTCGCGACCCAGGTCGCGCCGGTCGCCTCAACCTGCGCCAGCGTGCGCGCGGCCACCACATCGTAGCCTGCCTCGGTGCCGATCGGATCGGTGCGGCCGATCAGATTCCACGGCGCAAACATGTAATAGAGGAAGACGCAGACGACGAACACGATGCCTGATGTGATCGCGGTCCGCGCCCAATACACCGTCGATTTGACGAGCCCGACCGACCAGCCCTCGAACGGCATCCGCGTGACGTTGATCGCGACCGCCGCAAATCCGGCTGGCCACAAAAACATCGGCCAGGTGTCGCCGACCCGCAGCGTCAGGGACTTCCAGAGGAAGTAGATGAACGGCACCAAGACCGCGGTGGCCAGCAGGATCGCGACCGGCTCGCGCTTGCGATAGCCGCGCCATGCCGTCAGCGCGGTGCCGAACAGCGTCACCGGCAGCAGCACGAAGCCGACCAGGCCGAACTGCATGCCGACGAATTCGCCGACGGTGCGCAGCGTGAAGGCGCGCTCGGCGGTGGCGCGCACCGCCTGGAAGCGGAACGAGGCCCAGTCGTGCTCGGCATTCCAGATCAGCACCGGCGAGAACACAACGATCGCGATCAGCGCGGCAAGATACGGATACGGGCTGCGCAGCCAGCGCCAGCGCCAATCCGGCACCAGCGCAAAGGCGAGCACCGCCGGCGCGAACATGATCGCGGTGAATTTCGACAGCAGCGCCAGCCCGGCAAACAACCCCGCGGCGAGCCACCAGCGCCCGTCACCGCTTTGCGCAAGCCGCACCAGCGACCACAGCATCGCCACCGAAAACGGGATCAGCGCCGTATCCGGCGCGACCTTTGCCATCAAGAGGCCGTAATACAGCGCCGCCTCCGGCAGCAGCAACGCCAGCATCACGGCGCGGACGTTGTTGGCCGTCACGCGGCGGACGATGTCGGCGAGCAGGAGCTGGGTGGCCAGCATCGCGACGATGCCGCCGAGGCGGACGCCGAGATTGGTGTCGCCGAGGATCGCGGTGCCGAAGCGGATGAACCAGGCGACCATCGGGGGATGGTCGAGGAACGACAGCACGTTTTCCTTCGACCAGGTCCAGTAATAGGCCTCGTCGGTGCGCAGATCGAGCGCATGGGCGTAGACCAGCCGCATCGCGGTCATGGCAACGATCACGGCGATGACGCCCCGCCAGTCCGGCGCGCGCGAACGGGCCGGCTTAACGCTGTTGTTATCGGCTCCAGGTTCGGCTTGGGCTATCGTCACGGCGCGCTTTTTGTTCGACTCTTAACGGAGTGTCAACGTGCCGCGCGGCCCGCTCTCACGGCTGGTCCGGACCCGCGGTGGTGTTCAGCGCGGGAATTAACCACTAGACTTGCCGATCATGAATCACATGGCCTCCCCCTCGCGCGAGCACTTGCAGGACATGGCCCGCGGTATCGGCCTGCGGCAGGTCCGCATCGTCACGGGGGCGATCATGTTCGCCTACCTGACCAGCCATTTCCTCAACCACGCGCTCGGCAATATCTCGACGCAGGCGCTGGCGATCGGGGTCTACTACCACACCGAGTTCTGGCAGTTCCTGCCGGTCGCGATCGTGTTCTACAACGCCTGCCTGGTGCATACCGGGCTCGGCATCTGGGGACTCTATCAGCGCCGCGAGTTCCACCGGAAGGCGATCGAGCCGCTGCAACTCACGCTCGGCCTCAGCATCCCGATGCTGATCGTCGCCCACGTCGTCGGCGTACGGCTCGGCCAGACCCTGTACGGGCACGAGAAGCTCTACCCCCAGGAGCTGTACACCTTCTTCATCGCCTCGCCGAACCGGCTGTGGCAGATGCTGGCGGTGCTGGTGATCGCCTGGGTGCATGGCTGCATCGGCCTGTATTTCTGGCTGCGGCTGCGTCCGTTCTTCAAGCGCGCCGCGCCGTTCCTGCTCGCCGGAGCCGTGCTGATCCCGACCCTGGCGATGCTCGGCGTCTACCAGGGCGGCCGCGCCACGGTCGCGGATTATCAAGATCCCGACTGGCGGCGCGAGGAGCTGTCGGTGCAGAAGCTCGGAACAGCGGCGCAGGGGACGACGCTCGAGAAGATCACCGACGGCCTGACCATCGGCTATCTCGGCCTGCTCGGCCTCGTGCTGCTGGCGCGCGGCGCGCGGGCGCTGCTGGAGCGCCGCGGCGGCATGATCGCGCTGTCCTACGGCAACGGCCGCACTCTGCGGGTACCGAAGGGATTGAGCGTGCTGGAAGCAAGCCTGCGCTACAACGTGCCGCATGCGAGCGTCTGCGGCGGCCGCGCACGCTGCTCGACCTGCCGCATCCGTATCATCGGCGACCACGCCGGATTGCCCGAGCCCTCGCCGCGCGAAGCCTTCGTGCTGCACCGGGTCGGCAATGACGATCCGTCGATCCGGCTGGCCTGCCAGTTGCGGCCGACCGCCGACCTGAATTTCTTCCAGCTGTTCCTGCCGAGCACGACGTCGGCCAACGCGCACGCCGCCAATCCGGCACGGGTCGGCCAGGAGCGCTATCTGGTCAGCATGTTCGTCGACATGCGCGGCTCGACGCAGCTTGCCGAGAAGCGGCTGCCGTTCGACACCGTGTTCATCGTCAACCGCTTCCTCGGCGCGGTGTCGCAGGCGGTGCTGGAAGCCGGCGGGCGGCCCAACCAGTTCATCGGCGACGGCATGCTTGCGCTGTTCGGGCTTGCCACCGACCGGCAGGTGGCCTGCCGCCAGGCGTTGCGCGCGGCGGCGCTGATCGCAACCCATATCGACGAGCTGAACCAGTTCCTGAGCCACGATCTGCGCGAGCCGATCCGCTTCGGCATCGGCATCCATGGCGGCGAGGTGATCGTCGGCGATATCGGCTATCGCGACCACATGGTGTTCACGGCGCTCGGCGATGCCGTCAACGTCGCGGCACGGCTGCAGGACATGACCAAGGCGCTGGCCTGCGAGGCGATCATCTCGGACGAGGTGCGCGTCACCGCCGGGCTGGCCGACGATGCCCTGCCGGCGCAGGAGGTCGCGATCCGCGGCCGCAACGAGCCGATGACCGTGCGCACGGTCGAAAAGACGCAGCTCCTGTCAACGCTGGTCGACGACCGGCGTGCCGTCGCGGCCTGACCGGTTCATCCCCCTCTTTCCGAATGTGACCTGCCGCACATCCGACGGTGCGCTCAGCAGAGATGCTCGAACGTGCCCGATGCCGGATGCGACTGACTGGCGATGGGTAACACTGCAACCGCGCCGCGACAGAGCTCAACGCGCACCTAAAGGAGAAGACCATGTTTCGCAAAGTCACGCTCGCTCTCGCCACTGCCGCAACCCTCGGTGCCGGCGCGCTGGCGCCGACCGCAGCTTCCGCCAAGCCGTTCTTCTGGCATCCGCATCACCATCACTTCTGGGGTGGCCCGGGCATTGCCGTCGGCTTCGTCGACTCCGGCTGCTACGCCACCCGCCTGGTGCTGACGCCCTACGGCTATCGCTATCGCACCGTGAACGTCTGCTACTGATCGAACCTTCTACTTGGATGGAAACGCCCCGGTCGTCCACGCGACCGGGGCTTTTCGTTGTTGCGACGCAACGCTGCGAAAGCTCAATTGACTCGCGGTTGTCAGGTGCGACATTTGGACCGCGCGCATTCCATGATGCGAAGGCGCGCAAGGCAATCTGGGCCTGGTGATGACCGGCTCACGACAGAACAGCTTCGGAGGAAGCGGAATGCTCGATCGACGAGACTTGATGAAGCGCGCCGGATTGGCGGCTTTGGTGACGGGGCTGGGATCAAGGGGCGCACTCGCCCTCGACACCGTGACGCTGCCCTTCGGCAATGGCGAGCGGCCGCTGGTGCGCTATCCGCAGAAGCGCCCGATGATCGGCCTGACCGCCCGCCCGCCGCAGCTGGAAACGCCGTTTGCGGTCTTCAACGACGGCCCGCTCACGCCGAACAACGCGTTCTTCGTCCGCTATCACCTCGCCGACCTCCCCTACAATCTCGATCCGGACAAGTTCACGCTGGAGATCAAGGGCAAGGTCGACAAGCCGCAGAAGCTGTCGCTGAAGGACATCAGGAAGCTGAAGGCGACCGAGATCGTCGCCGTCAACCAGTGCTCCGGCAACAGCCGCGGCTTCTTCAGTCCGCGCGTCGCCGGCGGCCAGCTCGGCAACGGCGCGATGGGCTGCGCGCGCTGGCATGGCGTGCCGCTGAAGACCGTGCTCGACATGGCCGGCGTGCAGGCCGGAGCCAAGCAGGTCACCTTCAACGGCATGGACGGGCCTGTCAGCGACAAGACGCCGGATTTCGTCAAGGCGCTCGACATCGACCACGCGCGCGACGGCGAGGTGATGCTGGCCTGGGGCATGAACGGCGAGGACCTGCCGTTCCTCAACGGCTTCCCGCTCCGCCTCGTGGTGCCCGGCTATTACGGCACCTATTGGGTGAAGCACCTCAACGAGATCACCGTGATCGACAACGTGTTCGAGGGCTTCTGGATGAAGTCCGCCTACCGGATACCGGATACGCCAAACAATGCGGTCGAGCCCGGCACCGCACCGAAGGCGACGATCCCGATCAATCGTTTCACGGTGCGCTCGTTCATCACCAGCGTTGCCGACGGCGCCAAGCTGAAGGTCGGCCGCACCATGCTGCGCGGCATTGCCTTCGACGGCGGTAAAGGCATCAAGGAGGTGATGGTCTCGACCGACGGCGGCAAGAGCTGGACGCCGGCCAAGCTCGGCAAGGACCTCGGCAAATACGCCTTCCGCGAATGGAAGTTGCCGGTGAAGCTCGCGGCCGGTCCCGCAGAGCTGAAGGTGCGCGCCACCAACAATGCCGGCGACACCCAGCCGATGGATCCGTTGTGGAATCCGGCCGGCTATCTGCGCAACGTCGTCGAAACCGTGCGCGTCACCGCAGCGTGAGGAGAAGCATCATGACCAGCAAGCTGCTTCCATCCCTCGCCGCGATCGCCGCGCTGTCGATCGGCGCTGCCATCGCCGCGCCCGTGAACTACACCGTCCCCGAGGAGACCGCGGCCTTCAAGCCGGGTCCCAACCTCGAGGTGGTGCAAAACAACTGCACCGCCTGCCACTCGGCCGACTACATCAAGACCCAGCCGCAGGGCGAGAAGTTCAAGAAGGATTTTTGGCAGGCCGAGGTGACCAAGATGATCAAGGTCTACGGTGCGCCGATCGACGAAGCCGACGTCGGCAAGATCGTCGAATACCTCTCCGCTACCTATTGAGACGCCGCCGGTCGATCCCCGCGCGCCGGCCGAAAAGGCAGCGCGCGGGACGATCGATCCAGTTCGGTACACCGGAACCGATCCGTTTTTGCAGCGCATCAATTGACCACGAAACGGGCAATCCGGCGTAAAACCCCCGCAAAGCGGGTTGTTTCCGGTCAAAAACACACCGTCGTTTGATCTACCCAGCTTTTTTCAAACTGCTATCCTGTCGTTGCGGACAAGCCGGTTTTGCGGGGACCGACTGGTCTGTTTTCGATTGATTCCGCGGAGACGACTGGAATGCCCAAAGGTACAGTGAAGTGGTTCAACCCGACCAAGGGTTATGGATTCATCCAGCCCGCATCGGGCGGCAAGGACATTTTCGTTCATATTTCAGCAGTTCAGAAGGCTGGCCTTCAGACCCTCAACGAAGGTCAGTCGGTTGAATACGAAGAGATTGCAAATCGCGGCAAGACGTCAGCCGAAAACCTCAAGGTCTAGCGTCACAGCGCCAGATCCGGCGGCGCACTCTCGGACGCCATCCGGGAGTGGGGGCCGATCCACACACCAGACAACGTGACGTTCGGCGGGGCGGGCACGATGCCCGCGCGCCATGGCGTCGAACAATATGGCGTTGAACTATTTCGGCGGCCACCGCTCGCGCGCCGACGACTACCTTTTGCGCCGGGAAGCGCGCGGCTGCGCATTGCAGCATCACAGGCACGTGCCGCTCTGGCCGTTGCCGCACGGCACCCGCTTCGACAGCTGCTGAACCTTGCGCTTCGACTCGGCCTGCGCCAGCACGTCGAACACGCTTGACGGGGTGAGCTGCGTGGCCTTGCGGAAGTCCTCGGTCGCCTTGTCGACATGGTTGAGCGCCTCATGCGCCTTGGCGCGGGCGAACAGGCCCTCAACCGTCTCCTTCTGCGCAATCGCCCGGTCGAGATCCTCGACCGCCTTGTCGTAGTTGCGCAACGCCGACCAGGTGATGCCGCGCAATGTCAACGCCGGCTGATAATCGGGTCGCGCAGAGAGGATGAAGTTGAGATCCTTCATCGCGTTATCCGGCTTCTTCAGCCCGAGATAGGCCCGGGCGCGCAGCACATGCGGGAAAGCATCGTTGGGCGCCCGCGTGATGATCTGGTCGAAGGCGGCGATGGCGCGGTCGTACTGGGAGGAAGTCAGCATCGCGAGCCCGCGGCCGAGCTGTGCCGTCGGATTGTTCGGGCTTCGCTCCAGCACAGCGTCGATATCGACCAGTCCCTCATCTGCGCGGCCCTTGAGCATCAACGCGAGGCCGCGCCACGATTTGGCGATCAGATTGGTCGGCACCAGCGCCAGGGCCTGATCGAAATCCAGGAGCGCCTTGTCGAGCTGGTTGAGGCCGATATGAGCGAGCCCACGCTCGGTGAAAGCGAGCGTCTCCTTGGGATTGAGCGAGATCGAATGATCGTAGTCGGCGAGCGCGTCCTGCACCTTGCCGGTGCCGGCCTTGACGAGGCCGCGCGCCAGATAGGCCAACGAATTGTTCTGATCGAGCGTGATGGCACGGCCGGCGTCGGCCATCGCTTGATCGAACTGCCGCGTGCCGGCGGCATTGAGCGCGCGGGCCGCCAGCAGCTGCGGATCGTCCGGCTTGACCTTGAGCAGGGCATTGAGATCGTTGCGCGCGTCCGCCGACCGGCCGAGCTTTGAATTGGCCAGTGCACGCAGGCGCAGCGCAGCCTCGTTGCGGGGATCGCCGCCCAGCACCTGGGTGAGATTGGCAACGGCGCCTGCGTAGTTGCCCTGTGCGACCAGCTGCTTGGCCTGCTCGACCTGCTGGTTACCCGCCGCCGGCCCGCCTGGCCGCGCCGGCGGCGCGCCTGGAGCCGGTGCGGCCTGCGGCGGCGCGGCGCCGCCTGCTGCCTTGGCGAGTTCGGCCTGCATCGTGACCGCCTGCTGGCGCTGCTGCTGGATCTCCTTGTTGTCGGGAAGCACCGTCAACAGTCGGTCGAAGTCGGCAATCGCGCGGGCATAGTCGCCCTTGGCGCTATAGAGCTGGGCACGGGCGAAATAGGCGTTGCGCTCTGCCTGCGGCGCCTGCGCGATCGCGCGCGAGAAATCCTCGATCGCTTTATCCATGTCGCCCTTGCGGCGATAGGCCTGACCCCGCCAGTAGAATGCATTCGACGTGCCGGCGTTGACGGCAATCGCGGTGTTGGCGTCGGCCAGCGCCGCATCGGGCTGTCCGGTTTCGACATAGGCCCGCGCACGCCCGACACGGGCAGCGGGAAGATCCTGCCGCAACGTGATCGCCTGGTCGTAATCCGAGATCGCATCGCTCCAGGCGTGCTGGTCGGCGCGCAGATTGCCGCGCGCCAGGAAGCCGAACGGGTTCTTCGGCTCGAGCTCGATCGCGCGATCGAAATCGGCGCGGGCCTGATCAAGGCTGCCCTTGCGTTGCTGGACCCAGCCGCGCGCGATCAGCGCCGGCACGAATTGTCCATTCAGCTGCACCGCTGCATCGGCATCGCTGAGGGCCTGATCGATCTTGCCGCGCGCGATGCCAAATCGCGAGCGGCCGGTGAAGGCCTTGGTGCGGTCCTCCGTGGAGCGTGCGGTATCGTTGATGATGCCCGAGCACGCCGCCTCGGCCTTGTCCGTCGGCGGTCCGCTGCAATCCTCGACATCACCCGCGCGGGCCGGGCCGGCGAGCACAGGCCAAAGCAGCAGCGCAAGCGCCAGCAGCTGTGGGAAACGAACGCCGCCGCTGGCGGCATCAATGCAGATCGAACGTGAACGCATGTGGTAGCCTCGGGTTGACCGAATGCTGCCGGTGTTAACGCGTCACTTGGTTCTTATGGTGATCGGCGCTGAACGTATTTTTTGGAACCAGATCGTTCGAAGCTATTGTTCGAATCTTGGCATTCGGTTCCCAGCGTCACGCGGAACGCTATCCCTGCGATCAATGAGGATGGAACAGCGCGGAACGCGCAGCTGCGACGCTCAGCCGTTCAATCTTCCGTCACCCATTTGGCGACGGTCATGACATCAGGCGGTTGCAGATAGCCGCGGGGCCAGAGATCGACGGCCCATTCCACCTTGGTCGCGCGCTCGACGAGAACGGCGGTGTTGTGCGGCGTTTGCGCCAACGAAAATCCGCGGTAGTGGGGATCCCCGACGTCATGAAACCTGAACAGGTTCCACGCCTGCATCACCAGCATCAGGCTGGTCGTGTTCCGCGTCGTGTCCCAGCAATCATAATTGTGTTTGTCGTCGTTGGCGCGGAAATCCGCTTTCGCCACGCGCTTGTCGGTGCCGAGGATCGGCCCCATGCGCCGGTCGAACCAGATCACGGCCTTTTGCACGGCCGCGCGTTCGGCGGCGGCATTGGCGCGGCCCGTGGCCATGATCTTGGCCAGGGCCGCCCGGTCGGCTGCGCTGAAGTCGAGCATCTCGCGACGCCGGCAGACGAAGCCGTAACAGACGGTCATCCCCGTCGCCGACGGCGGATAGATCGAGACCGAGGTGTAGAGCTGCAGGATGCCGGAGCTGAGCTCGGCCGCGCGGGCCGGCATGGCCGACGGCAACGACAGCATGAGCACAGCAAGCGCGCCGGCAAATCCGGCCCGCTTCGTTCGTATCGGCTGATCAGCGTCTTTCATGAACCACCGCCCCAACTCGACCAAAGGATTATCGCGGGCGTGTCGCGATGCCAAGACATCCGGCGCATGGCTGTGGATCAGACCGGCAGCGGCGCGTCGCGCTTGACTTCCTCCATCACCGCGTAGGTTCGCGTCTCGCGCACGCCCGGCAGCGCCAGCAGGGTCTCGCCGAGAAACCTGCGATAGGCGGTCATGTTGGCGACCCGCGCCTTGACCAGATAGTCGAAGCCGCCGGCCACCATGTGACACTCGAGCACTTCCGGCGCGGTCTGGACCGCCCTGGCGAACTTCTCGAATACATCGGGCGTGGTCTTGTCGAGCAGCACCTCGACAAACACCAGCAGGCCGAGCCCGAGCCGGTGCGGATTGAGCCGCGCGCCATAGCCCTCGACGAAGCCGTCGCGCTGCAGCCGCTTCAGCCGCTCGCCGACCGAGGTCGGCGACAGGCCGATCCGTTCCGCCAGCTCCACATTGGCAATCCGGCCATCCCCTTGCAGGATCGAGAGGATTTTGCGGTCAGTCTTGTCAATTTCTGTCATATCTACGGTAATTCTCGAATTGATCCTGATTTTCTAAGGCAAATCTGCTAATTTGTCTATCGAACTACGGTTCACTAGCGCGTACGTGTTCCCACACAATCTCAAGGAACCGCCATGCCAGACCCGTTGCCGCTCCCGCCCCCGTTCAGCGCGCCGTATGCGCCAGACGACAGCGCCATCGCCGCCCGCCTGCGTCAGGACGCGAAGCTTGGCGCAGAGGCGGAGGCACGGATCGACCGCGCGGCAACCCGCCTGATCGAGGCGATCCGGGCCAATGACGATCCGCTCGGCGGGGTCGAGGACATGCTGCGGGAGTTCGCGCTGTCGACCAAGGAAGGGCTGGCGCTGATGGTGCTGGCGGAGGCGCTGCTGCGGGTACCCGACGCGCGCACCGCCGACCAGTTCATCGAGGACAAGCTCGGCCAGGGCGACTTCGTCAACCACGAGACCAGATCGAGCGCGTTCCTGGTCAACGCCTCGGCCTGGGCGCTCGGCATGTCGGCCCGCGTGATCCAGCCCGGCGAGACGCCGCAGGGCACGATCGGGCGGCTGACGAAGCGACTCGGTGCGCCGGCGGTGCGCGCCGCGACGCGGCAGGCGATGCGGCTGATGGGCAGCCATTTCGTGCTCGGCGAGACCATCGAGGCGGCGCTGTCGCGCGCGCAATCGCACACGGCGCGCGGCTCGCGCTATTCGTTCGACATGCTCGGCGAGGGTGCGCGCACCGCCGACGATGCCCATCGCTATTTCGAATCCTACGCCCGCGCCATCGATGCGATCGGCAAGGCGGCCGGCGATCAGCCCCTGCCCGACCGGCCCGGCATCTCGGTGAAACTCTCCGCGCTGCATCCGCGCTTCGAGGCGGTGAGCCACGCGCGGGTGATGACCGAGCTGGTGCCGCAGCTGATCGATCTCGCGCGCCGCGCCAAGGCGTTCGACCTCAACTTCACCGTCGATGCCGAGGAGGCCGACCGGCTGGAGCTGTCGCTCGACGTCATCGCCGCCGCGTTCGGCGACCCCTCGCTCGCCGGCTGGAGCGGCTTTGGCCTTGCGATCCAGGCCTATCAGAAGCGCGCCGCCGACGTCATCGACTATGTCGATGCGCTGACGCGCGCGCTGGATCGCAGGATGATGGTGCGCCTGGTCAAGGGCGCCTATTGGGACACCGAGATCAAGCGCGCGCAGGAGCGCGGGCTCGACGGCTATCCGGTGTTCACCCGCAAGGCGATGACCGACCTGAACTACGTCGCCTGCGCGCGAAAGCTGCTGGCGCTGCGGCCGCGCTTGTTTCCGCAATTCGCCACCCACAACGCGCTGACGGTCGCGACCATCCTCGAACTCGCCGACGATCCCTCAAGCTTCGAATTCCAGCGGCTGCACGGCATGGGCGAAGCGCTCTACGCCCAGCTCGGCGAGGACAGGCCCGAGATCGCCCACCGCACTTATGCGCCGGTCGGCAGCCACCGCGACCTGCTCGCCTATCTGGTGCGGCGGCTGCTCGAGAACGGCGCCAACTCGTCCTTCGTGGCACTGGCCGCGGACAATCGTGTGTCCATCGTGGACCTGCTGCGCCGCCCGGCCGAGATCATCGGCGCTGACGACAAGGCGTCGCACGCAGCGATTCCGTTGCCGGCCGAGCTTTATCGGCCGCAGCGCGAGAATTCGCACGGCATCGAGTTCGGCGAGCGCAAGGCGCTCGACACGATGACATCGGCGATCGCGGCCGAGCGGAAGGCTTCGCCTTCCGTCACGCCATCAACCACCGAGCAGGCGAATGCCGCCGTTGCCGCGGCGCGCCGCGGCTTCAAGGCCTGGAACGCCACGCCGGCCACAAAACGTGCGGCGATCCTGGACAAGGCCGCGGAGCTGCTCGAGCAGCGCCGCGCCCATTTCCTCGCTCTGCTGCAAAGCGAGGGCGGCAAGACGCTCGACGACGCGCTATCGGAAGTGCGCGAGGCGATCGACTTCTGCCGCTACTATGCCGCGCTGGGGCAAAAGCTGTTCGGCGAAGGCGAGACGATGCCCGGCCCGACCGGCGAAAGCAATGTGCTGGAGCTGCACGGCCGCGGCGCGTTCGTCGCGATCTCGCCGTGGAATTTCCCGCTCGCGATCTTCCTCGGCCAGGTGACGGCGGCATTGATGGCGGGCAATGCGGTGATCGCAAAGCCGGCCGAGCAGACGCCGCGCATCGCAGCCGAAGCGGTTGCCCTGCTGCATCAGGCCGGAGTGCCGCCATCGGCACTGCATCTGGTCCAGGGCGACGGCGCGGTCGGCGCCGCGCTGGTGGCGCATCCCGCCATCGCCGGGGTCGTCTTCACCGGCTCGACGGAGGTCGCGCGGTCGATCAACCGCACGCTCGCCGCCAAGGACGGCCCGATCGTGCCGCTGATCGCCGAAACCGGCGGCATCAATGCCATGATCGTCGACGCTACCGCGCTGCCCGAGCAGGTCGCCGATGACGTCGTGACCTCGGCGTTCCGCTCCGCCGGCCAGCGCTGCTCGGCGCTGCGGCTGCTGTTCGTGCAGGACGACGTCGCCGACCGCATGATCGAGATGATCGCCGGCGCCGCGCGCGAATTGAAGATCGGTGATCCCTCCGAACCGTCGACGCATATCGGACCGGTGATCGATGCCGACGCCAAGCAGCGGCTCGATGCGCATATCGCGCAAATGAAGCAGGAGGCGCGCGTGCATCTCGCCGGCGAGGCGCCGGCAGGCAATTTCGTCGCGCCGCACATCTTCGAACTGTCGGCGGCCGGGCAACTGAAGGAAGAGGTGTTCGGCCCGATCCTGCATGTGGTGCGCTACCGCGCCGACAAGCTCGGCGAGGTGCTGAGTGCGATCGAGGCGACCGGGTTCGGGCTGACGCTCGGCATCCATTCCCGCATCGACGACACGATCGAGCACGTGATCGACCGCCTCCAGGTCGGCAACATCTATGTCAACCGCAACATGATCGGCGCGGTGGTCGGCGTGCAGCCGTTCGGCGGCAGCGGCCTGTCCGGCACCGGCCCCAAGGCCGGCGGCCCGCATTACCTCGCGCGCTTCGCCACCGAGCAGACGATCACCATCAACACCGCCGCCGCGGGCGGCAATGCGGCGCTGATGGCGGGGGTGGAGTAGTAGACGCCGTCATTGCGAGCCAACGGGTCGCGCGAACGCGCGCCCGATGACAGGCTCCGCGAAGCAATCCATAGCCCCAATTGCGAAGGTATGGATTGCTTCGTCGCTTCGCTCCTCGCAATGACGGCCTAACAAGCCGTTGCATCGTGCCCCCCAGATGGGTCAAATGGCGGTCCGATCGGGATCATTGCTTGCGATAATTCCAGCTACCGGAAAAAACACCAACAAGCGCCACGGGAGCGACGGCACGATGGAAAAAGGCATTTTTGACGGGCTCAAGGTCCTGGACTGCGCGAGCTTCATCGCGGCACCCGCGGCCGCCACCGTGCTGTCCGACTTCGGCGCCGACGTCATCAAGATCGAGCCGCCCGGCGCCGGCGATCCCTATCGCAATCTGCCCAATCTGCCCGGCTATCCATCGAGCGAGCACAATTTCGCGTGGATGCTGGAAGCCCGCAACAAGAAGAGCCTCGCGCTCGACCTCACCAAGCCTGACGCGCAGCAGGTGCTGTACAAGCTCGTCGCCGAGGCCGACGTGTTCATCACCAACATGCCGCCGCAGGTGCGCGCAAAGCTCGGCATCACCTACGACCATCTTGCCCATCTCAACGACCGGCTGATCTACGCGTCCTTCACCGGCTATGGCGAGAAGGGCGAAGAGGCCAACAAGCCCGGCTTCGACTCCAACGCCTATTGGGCCCGCTCCGGCCTGATGGATCTGGTGCGCGCCGACGAGGAGACCACGCCGGCCCGTTCCGTCGCCGGCATGGGCGATCACCCCTGCGCGATGGCGTTCTACGGCGCGATCGTCACCGCGCTGTTCCAGCGCGAGAAGACCGGCAAGGGCTCGCACGTCTCGACCAATCTGATGGCCAACGGCGTCTGGGCCAATGGCGTGCTGGCGCAGGCCAAGCTCGCCGGCGCCAAGTTCAAGAAGCGCAAGCCGCGCGAAGAGGCGCTGAACGCGGTCACCAACCACTATAAGTGCAAGGACGGCCGCTGGCTGATCCTGTCGCTGCTCAACGAAGACCGGCAATGGCCGACGCTGGCGCGCTGCATGGGCCGCGAGGACCTCGTCGCCGATGCCCGCTTCGCCACCAAGGCGGACCGCCACGCGCGCTCGGTCGAGCTGATCAAGATCTTCGACGAGGTGTTCGCCGGCAAAGACCTCGCCGAATGGCGCAAGATCCTCGACGGCAATGGTCTCGTGTTCGGCGTCGTCGGCATCCTCGACGACATCCCGAACGACAAGCAGATGATCGAGAACGAGGTGCTGGTGCGGTTCGAGAACGACACCATGCTGACCGTCAACAGCCCGATCTTCATCGACGGCGCGAGGAAGGTGCAGCCGCGCAAACCGCCCGAGGTCGGCGAGCATTCCGACGAAATCCTGCGCCAGGCCGGCTACGACGAGGCCACGATCCAGAAGCTGCGCGCGTCAGGCGCGGTGGCGTAGCGGATCGATCTCCGTCGAGCGTCGCTTCAGCGCTTCATCCAGGCCCAGACCAGGGCCACCACAATGATGCCGAGGATGACCGCGAGCCCGATCGCCCAGCTGCTGACGCGGACGGCGCTGACCGTCTGACGCTCGGCCTCGTTGGCCGCGATTTCGCGGTCGCGCTGCTTGTCGTCCTCGGGAGCACTCATCGGCTGGTCTCCGCTCAAGGCTGGGTTGTTCGGTGCGTGGTCGCGACGTGGAATGTAGCATCAAATAATGACGCGCAGCCGCTTCGGTTCCGGCGGAAAATCACCGACCCTTCACGAAGCACATGCCGATGTGCGAAGCCTTCCCGGCAACCTGGCAGGCAAGGCCGTCGGCGCAGGTCCAGCCGCGGAAACTGCGGTCGCTCTCGGCGGGCCTCGCGCCCGGCAGATAGCAATGCGCGCCCCAGCCGTCGCTGTATTCGGTGCCGGCAAGCTCGGTGCTGCCGCGCAGCTGCGGCCGGTTGGAGAAGCCGCGCGAAAAGTCCGGCGCCTTGCCGTCGCGGAAGCTTGCAAGGATATCGCGGCGGCGAGGCTGGTCGCCGAAGAAATGCGGCGAGGCCGGCACCACGGTGGAGTTCGACGGCTTTGCCGCCATCCAGTCGACGCCGGGGAAATGGAAGCCGCCGATGCCGCGGGTCTGGTGGCAGCCCGCGCAGGTGACATCGTTGAGGCGCCGCTCGAAGCCGGCCAGCGACTGGATGTTCTGCAGCTTCGTTCCGTCGGCCGCAGCCTTCTGCAGGGCGCCGACGACGTCATCATCCGAGAACACCGCATTGCCGGCCGTGCCCTCGCCCTGCACCATGCCGAATTCGGGCTCCAGCTCGCTGACATCGAAACCGGTCGGCGTCGGCGCGACCGCTACGGTCGCGAGGAAGCGATCGGGGATCAGCAAGGTGCCGCGATCGAGCTCGGCAAAATGTTTGGGATCGAGCAGCCACGCCTTGAAGTCGCGCCTCAGTGCCCCGTCCGCCAGAATGCGGTCGCGATCGATCTGGTTCTCCAGCGGCGCTTCGGCAAACCGCTTTGCCGCGCCGTCATAATCGAACACTTTGAGCAGATAGTCAGTGCGGAAATCGCGCACCGCGGATTTCGGCGCGTGCGCGATCTGCAGATTGGTCTCGATACGATCGATATTGCGCGCATCGATCAGGTCGAGCGGACCATCCTTGCCGAGCAACTTCTCTATCGCCGGCGGCGCGCTGCCGGTCGCGAGCCAGCGTCGCGCGATTTCGCGGCAGCCGAGCGATGCGTCGTTGCCGTCGCCCTTCGCCTTCAGCACGAGGTTCAGCGTCATCGGCAGCCGCTGCGACACCGCGTTCTCGCCGATCGGCGGCACATCGGTACGGGTCAGCCGGTAGATCAGCCGGATCTCGCCGCAATCTTTCGGCGCCACATAGGCGCGGTCCATGCGGTTGACGATGCCTGACAGCACGAAGCGGACGTCGGGGGATTCAAGCAGCGCGCGATCGAACAGCTGAAACGCAAAGCCGTCGCCGACGCCAATGCTCTCATTCGGCAGGCTTGCCTTATGCTTTGCGACGTAGCGATCGAACTCGCGATCGAGCGCCTCGCGCACCGGAACCATCGCGGCGAGCCCGAACAGACCGCGGTTGGACAGCGGCGTGTCGGCGGAACGCTCTGGGGCGAGCATCCGGCCGAGGCTGAAGCGGCCGTGGTCGAGCTCGCGCAGGGTGGCGGGATCGATCACCGCCGTGCCGCGCTCGAGCGCGCGATCCTCGGCGGCACGTGCAGGCGCGGCGCCGCAGAGCAGAACGGACATCAGCAGAAGGCATTTCAGCGCGCGGCTCATGCCCCACTAACACCGCGCGGCAAACCCTATTCAAGAAAAAAGGCGCTTCACATCGTAGTGAAGCGCCTTGGTGTTGTCGGGTTTCGGCGATCAGCGCGAAACGATCAGGCCCTTGCTGGTGACGACCACCCAACGGCCGTCCTGCTTGCGGATGGCATCGACGCGGCCCAGGCCCGGGACGGGGTCGCCCGCGTAAACCTCGTAGATGCCGCTGCGGCCTTCGATCAGCGCGCCGCCATTGCCGACGTCGCGCAGCGACCAGCCGTCGACCACCGGCAGGCGGCCGACCTCTGGCCTGGGGGCGGCCGGCGCCGCCGCGGCAGTCGCCGGGGTGATCGAGCCCGTGACCTCGCGGGCGGGCGTCGCCGCGGCGACGGTGGTCTGCGGCGCGGCGCGGAGCTTGTCGACCGCCTCGCTGAGCTTGTTGAGCTTGGCCATCGGCTCGGCCTGGGCCTTCTCGACCTTCTCGATCCGGTCGCTGGCCTTGCTGAACTGGGTCTGGCCGGCCCTGGCGGTCTGCTCGACGCTGGCCTTCAGCGCGGCGACCTCGGATTCGATCCGGGCGAGCGCGGCATCGGCCGCTTCCTTGTTGGCGGCGGCGTCCTTGGCAGCCACATCCCTGACGGAAGCAGCGGCGGGGGCGGCGAGATGGCCGAGCCCCGCGGTCGCGAGCGCACCGCCGATGGCGCCGGCCACGGTCGCCAGCGCGAGCACCGCGGCCATCGCGCCGATCCGGCGCGTGCCGGCCGGCTTGCCCGCCGCCTTGGCCGCCTGTTCGGCACCTGGCCTGGATGCCGTCGCCTCATGGTCCCAGGTGCGGTCACCCGGCGCCATGATCATCAGCTTGCCCGGAAAATGCGGCTCTTCCCGCTTGCCGGTCTCGACCTTGGGCACGTCCATATTGGTCGGCTCGACCTTGGCCTCGACCTTCGGCTCGATCATGGACTCGATCTTGGGGTCGATCTTGGGCGGCTCAACCTTCGAGGGTTCCACCTTGGGCGCGTCCATCCGGGGCGCGTCCGCCTTTGGCGACGTCTCTTCCTGCTCGGGCGCAAGCCGGGGAGCTTCGACACCGGTCGCGGCCATCACGGGCTCGCTTTTCGCCGCCATTTCGGCGCCGGTTTGACCGCTGACCGGCTCGCTCTGCTGCTCACTCACGTTCAAAGTCTCCAGACTAGGTTGACAATTCGGTAACTTTTATTGCTTGCGAAATGGTTACCCCGCTCCGCCATTACCTAAATTTTAGGGAGTTTTCCGGGCCGGATTTGGGCGATGCTGCCCTGCGGCAATCTGCGCCGCTTCCGTTTGCGCGCGGCGCTTTCCCGATTAACATACCGTCATCTTCCAGCCAGAAGGCAGGAGAGCGCCATGACGATCGAGAAATGCATCAAGGAATTTGGTGTCGATGACGTCATCTTTGAGGAAGGCTCGACCGGCCGCGAGCTGTTTGTCGTGCTCGACGGCAAGGTCGACATCGCCAAGATCGATCGCGGAAACAAGACTGTTATCGTCAGCCTCGGCAAGGGCGAGTTCTTCGGCGAGATGGCCGTGATCGACGGCTCGGCGCGCTCGGCGACCGCCATCGCCTCCGCGCCCGCAACGCGGGTGATGCGGATCAACCACGCCCGCTTCGTCTATCTGGTCAGCCAGCAGCCGGCGTTCGCGCTGATGGTGATGGATGCGCTCTCGAAGCGCCTGCGCGCATCCAACGCGGTCACTTACCGGACGGCGGCAACCCCATGAGCGACCGCAAGCCAAGCCCGTTCAAGACGCTGTTCGACGCCGAGGTCGCAACGCTGATCCAGGCCGCCGACGACGTCTATCAGATCCGCTTCAAGAACCGTGCGGCGAACGCCTATCTGGTGCGCGGCAGCAAGCGGACCATCATGATCGACGTCGGACTGTCGAGCAATTATCCGTCGCTCGTCGCCTGTCTCAACCATCTCGGGGTGACGCCCGAGATGATCGACATGGTGGTGCTGAGCCATGAGCATCTCGACCACATCGGCGCGGCGTACCATTTCCACGGCAGCGCCTACGTCGCCGCGCACCGGCTCGCCGCCAACAAGATCATGCTGCGCGACGATTTCTCGATGCTGCGCAAGATGTTCAACGAGCCGAACGTGCCGATCGATATCGACATCTGGCTCGAGGAAGGCAACCTGATCGACCTCGGCAATTTTCGCCTCAACGTGATGTACACCCCCGGCCACACCTCGGCCTGCATCACGCTGTTCGACCAGGACAAGGGCCTGCTGTTCGCCGCCGACACGCTGATGCCCGGCGGCGTGATGGGCGGCGTGTTCGGCTCCGGCTCGATCGCCGACTATATCCAGTCGCTGGAGCGGCTGAAGGGCCTCAACTCGAAGATCCTGCTGTCGGGACATGGCCGGCTGTCCGACACGCCGCAGGACGATGTGCGGATCGCGCTGCAGCGCTCGCACGGCCTGCTCGAGGACACCGCGCAACTGTTCGATGCACTCGATGCGCGCTCGAATTTCGAGCCGATCATGCAGTCGGTGCGCGACCTCAACAAGCTCGACGATTGAGCTCAGTTCCTCCCCGTCGTTGCGAGCCAACGGGTCGCAATGACGTTCGGGCGACCGAGCGCCTTCACATTTGACAAATCCGCGCCCGGCCTGTTCAACAGCGGCAACAACAACGTTGAAGAAACAGGGAGCGAGGATCATGAAGCTTTACGACTCGATCGGACCCAATCCGCGCATCGTGCGCATGTTCATGGCGGAGAAGGGCATCGAGATACCCAAACAGGCCGTCGACCTGCGCAAGGGCGAGAACCGCGAGACGGAACACCTGAAGCGCAATCCGCACGGCCAGATGCCGGCGCTCGAGCTCGACTGCGGCAACTACCTCTCTGAGATCACGGCGATCTGCGAATATCTCGAGGAGAAGCACCCCTCGCCCGCGATGATCGGCACCACGCCGGAAGAGCGCGCGGAATGCCGGATGTGGACGCGCCGCGTCGATCTCAACATCGCCGAGCCGCTCGCCAACGGCTACCGCTTCGGCGAAGCGCTGAAATTCTTCGAGAAGCGCATTCCCGTTGCGCCCGAAGCCTCGCCCGGCCTGAAGATGATCGCCGCCAACCGCATCAAATGGCTGAATGACCAGATGGCCGACGGCCGCGACTACATCTGCGGCAAGCGCTTCACGCTCGCCGACATGCTGCTCTATTGCTGGCTCGATTTCGGCAACCAGGTCGGCCAGCCGCTGGACCAGTCGAACGCCAACATCGTCGCCTGGTTCAACCGCGTCGGCGCGCGGCCATCGGTGAAGGCGTAAAAGGCGGTCGTCTTATCCTCCCCTCGAGGGGGAGGATCGGTTCGCATGAAGCGTAGCGCAATGCGAACCGAGGTGGGGTGATCTCTCCCCTCGGGTAGCGTTCACGCGGAGAGACCTTCACCCCACCTCGCCGCTCATTGCATTCGCGTCGATCCTCCCCCTCCAGGGGAGGATGAAGAGCACCCGACCACTCGGTCCCTAAATCACCACCGGCTTGTCCGGCAGCTCATTCGGGCCGGCGGGAGGCGGGAAATGCTTTGCCAGCTCGCGCGACACCGCCTCGATCCCCTTGATCACGCCCTGCTCGAACCGGCCGGCCCGAAAGTCCGTTTCCATCGTGCGGCAGATCGCCTCCCAGCCGGCATGGCCGACCTTCGCGTCGATGCCGCGGTCGGCGACGATCTCGACGTCGCGGTCGGCGAGCAACAGATAGATCAGAACGCCATTGTTGTGATCGGTGTCCCAGATCCGCAAATGCGAGAACACGTCGAGCGCACGCTCCCGTGCAGGCTGATTGCGGAACAGCGGCACACCGTCGAGCGCGCCCTCGACGACGAAACGGATCTGGCCGGAATGAGTGGCCTCGCCGGCCTTGATCGCCCGCTCGATGGCGTCGAGCACGCGCGGCGGAAAATCACGCCGCACCCGCCAGCGGTGTTCGAGCAGATGCTTGCCGATGCGCTTGATGCCCATGCCTACCAGCTCCCCGAGGCGCCGCCGCCGCCGAAGCTGCCGCCTCCGCCGCTGAAGCCGCCGCTATCGCTCGAGCTCGAGCCGCTGCTCCAGCCCCCGCCGCCGGACCAGCCGCCGGAATAACCGCCGCCGCGCCGGTACGGTCCCGAGCCTGCCGTCGGACCGCCGAAGTTCAATCCGCCGAAGATCAGCGCCGCGACGGCGGCGAACAGGCCGACCACCAGCGCCGTGGCGAGCGAGCCGGCTACCATCCAGGTGAAGACGCCGACGACACCGCCGGTCGCGACCGAGCCCAACAACCGCCCCAGTATCCCGCGCAATACGCCGGCCACGATGATGACGATAAAGATCGTCACCGGATTGGCGAAGTCGACCAGGTTCGGCCCTTGCCAATGCTCGGGCTCCGGCGCCGGCAATTGCTCGCCATTGATCAGGCGGATCATCCGGTCGACGCCGGCCGAGATGCCGCCGGCGAAATCGCCGGCCTTGAATTTCGGCGTGATGTCTTCGTCGATGATGCGATGGGTGACGGCATCGCTCAGCACGCCTTCGAGGCCATAGCCGACCTCGATGCGCAAGTGCCGGTCGTTCTTGGCGACGACAAGGAGCGCACCGTCGTCCACCTTCTTGCGTCCGATCTTCCACGCCTCGGCCACGCGGATCGAGAACTGCTCGATGGTTTCCTCGCCCGTGGTCGGCACGATCAGGACCGCGATCTGGCTCCCCTTGCGGGCCTCCAGATCCTTCAGCCGCTCGGTCAGTGTCGCGACATCGCTCGCGGAAAGCGTCCCGGTCTGGTCGACGACGCGGCCGGTGAGCGGAGGCACCGCGACCTCGGCCCATGCCGGGCACACGAAGCCCAGCAGGAAGGCGAGCAGGATGACGCGTGCGGCGGCCATCGCGATGCGCGCGCGCCGGCGTTATTTCGACGGCGCCGGGGCCGGCGACGGATTATTGAAATCGACCTTCGGCGCGGTCGATATTTCCTTTTCATTGTCGACCGTGAAGTTGGGCTTCTCCTTGTAGCCGAACGCCATCGCGGTCAGATTGTTCGGGAAGGTGCGGATGCCGACATTGTAGTCCTGCACTGCCTTGATGTAGCGATTGCGCGCTACCGTGATGCGGTTCTCGGTGCCCTCGAGCTGCGCCATCAGGTCGCGGAACAGCGCGTCCGATTTCAGCTGCGGATAATTTTCGGTGACGACCAGCAGCCGCGACAGCGCGCTGGTCAATTCTCCCTGCGCCTGTGTGAACTTCTGGAACGCGGCCGGGTCGTTGAGCACCTCGGGCGTTGCCTGGATGCTGCCGACCTTGGCGCGCGCGTTGGTGACGCCGAGCAGCACGTCCTTCTCCTGCTGCGCAAAGCCCTTCACGGAGTTGACCAGGTTGGGCACGAGATCGGCGCGCCGCTGGTACTGGTTCACCACCTCCGACCAGCTCGACTTGACCTGCTCGTCACTGGTCTGGATCGCGTTGTAGCCGCAGTTGGTCAGGCTCAATGTCGCCAGCGCTGCGAGCACGGTCCAAAGCTTGCGCATGAAGATGGTCCTCCCCGGGTGGATTCTGCGTCAGCGTAACAGATTTTCGCCGGATAATCCCGTGCGGCGGATTTCGCGGCTTCTTTTGCGGATGATGACGCTTGCCTATCCTTGCCCGCGCCGTTCATCATGGCGAAAAAATCGATCGCGGGAGGATCCATTGGCGTCTGAACAATTCGAGACGATTGTTGTCGAACGGCCCGAGCCCGCGATTGCGCGGATCGTGATGAACCGCCCCGAGGCCCGCAACGCCCAGAACCTGCAAATGACCTACGACCTCAACGCCGCCTTCGACCGAGCGGTGCAGGACGACGCGGTCAAGGTCATCATCCTCGCCGGCAACGGCCCGCATTTCTCGGCCGGTCACGATCTGCGGCCAGGGGCCAAGAACCAGGCCGGTGCCGATTTCCCGCCAATCGGAAATTGGGGCGGCTTCGCCGAGCCGAACGCCCATGGCCGCTTCGCGCGCGAGCAGGAGATCTACCTGCAGATCACAAGGCGCTGGCGCAATCTGGCGAAACCGACGATCGCCGAGGTGCACGGCAAGTGCATTGCCGGCGGGTTGATGCTGGCCTGGGCCTGCGACCTGATCGTTGCCAGCAACGATGCCGAGTTCTGCGATCCCGTGGTGACGATGGGCGTATGCGGCGTCGAGTGGTTCGTGCATCCCTGGGAGCTCGGCGCGCGCAAGGCCAAGGAGATGCTGTTCACCGCCGATGTCTGGAGTGCCGACGAGGCGCATCGCCTCGGCATGGTCAATCACGTGGTGCCGCGCGGCGATCTCTCGTCCTTCACGCTGGCGCTGGCGCGGCGGATCGCTGCAAAGCCCGCCTTTGCGCTGAAGCTTTCCAAGGAGGCGGTGAACCGCTCCATCGACATCATGGGACAGCCAGCCGCGATCGATCAGGCCTTCGCGCTGCATCAGCTCTGCCACGCCCACAACCTTCAGGAATTCGGCATGGTGGTGGACCCCGCGGGTCTGCATCCCTCCGTCAAGAAAGCCGCCAACGTGTAGTCAGCCAGATGGACCTCACCCTCAGCGACGAGCAGCGCCTGCTGCGCGAAAGTGCCGACCGCTTCGTGGCGGAAACCTTTAGCCCCGAGCATCGCAGGAAGGCGGCGAACGATCCGCTGGGCTATTCGCCCGCGATCTGGAAACAGTTCGCCGAGCTCGGCTGGCTGGCGCTGCCGATCAGTGAAGCCCATGGCGGGCTCGGCGGCGGCGCGATCGAGATCGGACTGTTGATGGAAGCGTTCGGCCGCGGACTGGTGTCCGAGCCGTTCCTCTCCACGGTCGTGATCGGCGCCGCGCTGGTCGCCGAGTGCGGCACCGAGGCGCAAAAGCAGGCGATCCCGCCTGCTGTTGCCGAGGGCAAGCTTACGCTCGCCTTCGCGCATTCCGAGCGCGCCGCGCGCTTCGATCTCGCCCATGTCGACACCACGGCCAGCAAGACCGCCGACGGCTGGCGCCTGAACGGCAGCAAGATCGCCGTACTCGACGGCGCGGCAGCCGACCAGATCATCGTCTCGGCCCGTATCGCCAACGCCAATGGTGCATCCGGCAAGCTTGTCCTGTTCCTGGTGCCGGCGGGGACGCCCGGACTCACGCTGCGCGATTACGCGCGGCTCGGCGGCGGGCGCGGCTGCAATCTCGATCTCAGGGATGTGCAATTGCCGGCCGATGCGCTGCTCGGCGACAGCAGCGATGCGCTACCCGCGATCGAAACCGTGGTCGACCGCGCGATGGCCGCGCTCGGCGCGGAGGCGGTCGGCATCATGCAGACGCTGCTCGACACCACGCTCGAATATACCAAGATCCGCAAACAGTTCGGCCGGCCGCTATCAGCCAACCAGGTGATCCGCCATCGCCTCGCCGACGTGGCGATGCAGGTCGACGAGGCGCGCTCGATGGCGCTGCGCGCCGCGCTGATGGCCAATGCCGAACCCGTGGCCCGCAGCCGTGCGGCGTCCGGCGCCAAGGCGAAGATCGGCAAATGCGCGCGCTTCGTCACCGAACAGGCGGTGCAGCTGCACGGCGCGATGGGCGTCACTGAGGAGCTCGACATCGGCGCCTATTTCAAGCGGCTGCTCGCGTTCGATACGCTGTTCGGCAACAGCGCCCATCATTATCGCCGCCACGCCGCGTTGAGCGGCCGCGCCCACGCCTAACGGAGAGCGCACCATGGATCTCACCTTCAGCGCCGAGGAACGCGCTTTCGAGCAGGAAGTCCGCGATTTCATTGCCGGGAGCCTGACGCCGGAGATGAAGCGCGCCACCGCGCTGACGCCGTCGGTGTTCTCCGACCCCGACATCGGCATGGCGTGGCAGCGCGCGCTGCACAAGAAGGGCTGGGGTGCGCCGGGCTGGCCGGTGGAACATGGCGGACCGGACTGGACGCCGGCACAGCGCTGGATCTTCGAGGCCGAGTGCGCCCGCGCGGGCGTGCCCAATGTCAACGTGATGGGCGTGAAGATGGTCGGCCCAGTCATCATCGGGTTCGGCTCGCCCGAGCAGCAGAACTTCTACCTGCCGCGGATTCTCTCCGGCGAGGATTACTGGTGCCAGGGCTATTCCGAGCCGGGCTCGGGCTCTGACCTCGCCTCGCTGAAGACCCGCGCGGTGCGCGACGGCGACGACTACATCATCAACGGCACCAAGATCTGGACCACGCATGCGCACCACGCCAACCGCATGTTCGCGCTGGTGCGCACCAATGACGGCGAGCGGCAGCAGGACGGCATTAGCTTTATCCTGATCGACATGAAGACGCCGGGGATCACCACGCGCCCGATTCTGACGATCGGCGGCGACCACGAGGTCAACCAGGTGTTCTTCGACGACGTCCGTGTGCCCGTCGCCAACCGCGTCGGCGAGGAAGGCAAGGGCTGGACCTACGGCAAATATCTGCTGGAATTCGAGCGCGGCTCCGGCATCGCGTCGGCCAAGCTGCGCGAAGCGCTGAAGACGATCTCCGATCTCGCTGGCTCCGACGTCACCGGCCGCGCCATCGAGGATCCCGACATCGCGATCCGGATGTCGGAGGTCGAGGTCGATATCGACGCGCTCGAGATGACCGAGCTCAGGGTGCTGTCGGCGCTGCAGACCGGACAAAATCCCGGCGCGGTGTCGTCGCTGATCAAGCTCAGGGTCAGCGAGATCCGCCAAGCGGTGACGCGGCTCGGCGTCGACGTGATCGGCCAGGACGGGCTTGCCGTCGAGCCGGCGCGGCCGTTCTACCGGCTCAACCGCGAGCCGGCGATCCCCGAAGAACTGCTGCCGGTGGTGCCGGAATATCTCAACGGCCGCGCCTATACGATCTTCGGCGGATCGTCCGAGATCCAGCGCGACATCATCGCGAAGATGGTGCTGGGGCTGTAGCCCCGTCGTTCCGGGGCATCGCAAAGCGATGAACCCGGAACCTCGAAGTTGTGGCGCGAGATTCCGGGTTCGCGCTGGCGCGTGGCCCCGGAATGACGGCTAAGCGGCCGTCACCTTGGCGTCGCGGATCGCCTGCCAAATCTTCGACGGCGTCAGCGGCGTGTTCAGCTGGGTGATCCCGACCTCGCTCAGCGCATCCATCACGCCGTTGGTGATGCAGGGCGGCCCGCCGATCGCGCCGGACTCGCCGCAGCCCTTGGCACCCAGCGGATTGGTCTTGCACGGCGCCGAGCCATCGAGCGTCACCGTGATCGGCGGAATGTCATCCGCGCGCGGGATGCAATAGTCCTGATAGCTCGCGGTCAGCAGCTGGCCTTCCTCGCTGTATGCCACGCCTTCGTACAACGCCTGGCCGATGCCCTGGACAACGCCGCCATGCACCTGCCCCGTCACCAGCATCGGATTGACCGCGACGCCGACGTCGTCGACCGTGGTGTAGCGCACCACCCGCGTGACGCCGGTCTCCGGATCGATCTCGACCTCGCAGATATGGGTGCCGTTCGGCCAGCTCGGTCCGTTGACATTGCCCTCGCTCTCGACCGAGAGCTTTGCGCCGTTCTCCTTGGCCGCGATCTCGAACAGGCTGATGCGCCTGTCGGTGCCGACCACGGTGAGGAAGCCGTCGCGATACTCGATGTCCTCGACGGAGGCTTCCAGCAAATTGGAGGCCTTGTCACGCGCCTTGTTGATCATGTCGTTGCTGGAGACCGCAACCGCGGTGCCGCCGACGAACAGCGAACGCGAGCCGACGCTGCCGAAGCCGGTGGCGAGGTCCGTGTCGCCCTGGATCACGTCGATCTTGTCCATCGCGATGCCGAGCGTATCAGCGATCATCTGGGTGTAGGTGGTGGCGAGGCCCTGCCCCATCGCCATCGTGCCGGAATGCAGGATGACGCGGCCCTCGGCGGTCGCGTGCAGCGAGACGTTCTCGGTGTGGGCGCGGCCGCCGGTCCACTCGATGTAGCTGGTCAGGCCGCGGCCGTAGAGCAGGCCCTTCTTCTTCGCCGCCTTCTTGCGCGCGGCAAAGCCGTTCCAGTCGGCCAAATCAGACGCGCGCTCCAGCATGTGCGCAAAGGCACCGGAATCGTACACCTGCCCGACCGCGTTGGTGTAGGGCAGCTGCGCCGGCTTGATGTAGTTGACCTTGCGGATGGTGCGCGGATCCATGCCGATCTGGCGCGCGGCGGCGTCGAACAGCCGCTCGACGATGAACACCGCCTCGGGCCTGCCGGCGCCGCGATAGGCGCCGACCGGCGCGGTGTGGGTCATCACCGACTTCACCTCGAAATGCACCAGCGGCAGGTCGTAGACGCCGGTCTGCACGAACGGTCCGAGCACCAGCGGGATGATGTTGGCGGTGCCCGACGAATAGGCGCCGGTGCCGCCGATCGAGCGCACCCGGTAGGCCAGCACGCGGCCCTTGGCGTCGAGCGCGAACTCGCCGGTCGAGGTCAGGTCGCGGCCATGGGTGCCGCCGACGAACTCGTCGGTGCGGTCGCCGCGCCAGCGGATCTTCTCGTTCAGCTTGGTCGCGGCATAGGCGACGATGCCGTCTTCCGGATACAGGCTGGTCTTCTGGCCGAAGCCGCCGCCGATGTCGCCGACCAGCACGCGCACGCTGTCCTTCGGCCGCTTCAGGATCGATTCCGCCAAGAGGTCGCGGGTCGAACCCGGAGTCTGCGACTGCACGTGGAGGATCAGCCGTCCGGTCTTCTTCTCGATCTCGGCAATGGTCGAGCGCGGCTCCATCGCCGACGGCACCAGGCGCTGGCTGACCAGGTCGAGCGACACCTTGTGCGCGGCATTGGCGAAGGCTTCCTCCACCTTGGCGGCATCGCCATAGCTCATCGCGGCCACGATGTTGTCGGGCGCCTCCGGCCAGACCGCCGGCGCGCCCGGCTTGATCGCATCGACCGGATCGACCACCGAGGGCAGCACCTCGTAATCGATCTCGATCGCCTCGGCCGCGGTCTGCGCCAGCACCCGCGAGGTCGCGACCACGGCCGCGACGCCCTCGCCCGCGTAACGCACCACATCATGCGCCAGCAGGCGCCGTGGCGGCACGGTCATCGGCGAGCCGTCGGGCCGCTTGAAGATCGCAAGCGTCGGCAGCGTGCCGATATCGTCCTTGACGAGGTCGGCGCCGGTATAGACGGCCTTGACGCCCGGCATCTCCAGCGCCGCCCTGGCGTCGATCGCCTTGATGTTGGCGTGGGCGTGCGGCGAGCGCAGCACGTGCAGCCAGAGCGCACCGTCCTGCGGCTTGTCGTCGATGAAATGCCCCTTCCCGGTGACCAGCCGCTGGTCTTCCAGACGCTTGACTGGCTGGCCCGCACCAAAACGCATATTGCCGGGAAGAATGTTCATCAGAGGGTCCTTCGAGCTTCCAAGAATTTCCAGAGAATTTGGCGGGGGTTTTAGCGGATTTTGGCGGCCTGACAACCACGCGCCGGCCGGAGGACAGGCATCTCGTCGCGCGGCGCGCGAAAGCACAATCCGGTGGCACGCGTCAGGGCAGTGACGACATTATTGCGCCCGGCCGATATCGACGATGGCGACCTCGACATCGCGCGCCGAGCCGTCGCGGTTCACGCTGAGCCGCACCTTCTTGCCGACCCCGATCTGCTCGAGCTGGTCGGCCAGATCGGAGAGTCGGTGGACCGGCTTGCCGTCGACCGCGGTGATCACGTCGCCGAGCTCACCGGTCGACATGTCGACCCCGCGTATCCCGGCGCGCTCGGCCGGCGACCCCGGTGTCGTGCGCACCACGATCAATCCTTCGGCACCGATACGCGTGGCGACCGCCTCATTCGCGGTCACGATGCCGATCCCCGGCGTCGGCACGCGACCGTTGCGGATCAGCTCGGGCACCACGCGATTGACGATGTCGACCGGGATCGCGAAGCCGATGCCGGCATTCGAGCCCGACGGCGACAGGATCGCCGTGGTCACGCCGATCAGCCGCCCGGCAGAATCGAGCAACGGGCCGCCCGAATTGCCCGGATTGATCGCGGTGTCGGTCTGGATCACGTTGGAGATCTCGCGGCCGCTCGAGGTCGGCAGCCGGCGCTTGAGCGCGCTGATGATGCCGCTGGACATCGATTGATCGAGCCCGAACGGGTTGCCGATCGCATAGGCAAACTGGCCGACCTTGAGATCGGACGAGCTGCCGAGCGCCAACGACGGCGGCAGCTTGCGCGCGCTGCGGATGCGCAGCACGGCTAGGTCGTAGTTCGGCGCCGTGCCGACGATCTCGGCGCGTACCGCTTCGCCGGAGGCAAAGCGGATCGCGACCTGGCTTGCGTTCTGCACCACATGGTTGTTGGTGACGACGTGGCCGTCATTGTCCCAGACAATGCCGGTGCCCGACGCCGCGCCGCCCTCCTGCTCCTCGCTCAGCGGATTGGCGGCGGTTTGCGTCACCACCTGCACGACCGACGGCGAGACCTTCTCGAAGATCTCGACATTGGCCTTTTCGGCATCCGATAGCGCGCCGCGCTCGGCGACCGCGCGGGCAGCCGGGCCGCTCCACGGCGCCTGACGGATGCTGCCGGCCGCGAAGATCAGCAGAATGGCCGCGATCACGGCCAGGACAAGGACGGTACGCCGATTCATTGGTGTGCTCCACGCAACAAACGCGCTGACCAAGCGGAGGTTTCCGGCATGGCCAAGGCGGATTGCCCGGCATTTTGCCGCGCAGCCCCCCGACGGCCTCAGCCCAGATCGCGCAACGCCGCCTCGACCACCTTGCGCTGCTCGGCCGTGAGCGGCGCCTGCGGCGGCACGGGATCGCCGACGTCGTAGCCCTGGCTCGCGAGCCCGGCCTTGATGCAAGCGGCGAGGTTGAAGCGGGCAAACGCCTCGTTGATGCGCCACAGCTTGCGCTGCAGGGCCATCGCCTCATCCCAGCGGGTGCGGCGGCACAGATTGTAGAGCTCGACACTCTGCCGCGGGATGATGCAGGCCGGGCCCGCCATCCAGCCGTGGCCGCCGATCAGCATCACCGCGGCCGGAATATGGGCCGAGGCCGAGAACACTTTCAGGCTGTCGCCGCAGCGGTTCATGATCGACAGCAGCCGCCCGGTGTTGGTCGAGGCGTCCTTGATGTAGCCGATGCGCGGATGCCCGGCGAGCCGCGCGATGACGTCGAGCGTGAGGTCGGAGCGCTGGAAATTCGGATTGGTGTAGATCACGACCGGAATGTCGACGGCGTCGGCGATGGCGCGGAAATAGCCTTCGACCTGCGCGTCGCCGACCGGAAAATACGCTTCCATGATCGCGAGGATGCCGGTCGCGCCGCGCTTCTGGTAAGCCTTGGCCTGCGCCACCGCATCCGCCGTCGAGGTCGAGGCGACGCCGGCGACCACCGGCACGCGCCCCTGCGCGGCCTCGATCGTGGTAGCCACCACCTGCATGCGCTGCGCATTGTTGAGATAGGCGAACTCGCCGGTCGAACCGAGCGGCGTCAGGCCGTGGACGCCGGCCTTGACCAGATCGTCGCAGAGCCGGCCCAGCACCTCGGTGCGGACATGGCCGGCGGGGTCGACCGGGGACACCAGGTACGGAAAGACGCCGTGGAAATCAGCCATTTGCGAGCCTCGTTGACGGCGAGACATAATCGGGATCGTGCGCAAAGGGAAGCGGCGCGCCGCTGCGCAAGGCGCCGAGCACCGCTCCGAAATCCGTGCCGGCGCGGAAGCCGAGCAGCCGTTCGGCCTTGCTCGCGTCGTAGATCCGGCCGATCGATTTCGGCAGGCGCCAGCCACGCCGCGCGAACAGCGCCGGCGCATCGGGGAAGGTGCGCGCGATCACCTCGGCCGCGTCGGTCTTCAGGTCGGCGACATCGCTGCGCGCAAACGGCGTCGGCGCGCTGATCACGAAGACCTCGAAGCCGCGGATCTTGTCCAGCGCCACGACATGGGCATCGGCGGCATCCTCGACGGTAAGGCGACGGTAGAGCAGCTCGGTCGCCTTCAGGTTCTCGCCATGGATGTCGCGGATGGTATCGTCATCCTCGGGGAAGAAGCGGCTGGTGCGCAGCACCGCGCAGTTCAGCCCGTGCTCGCGGCTGTACAGACGGCACAGCCCTTCAGCGGCAAGTTTTGTCACTCCGTAAATGTTGCGCGGCTCGAGCGGTCCTGTCGTCTCGTCGAGCCATACCGCAGCATGGCCTTCCTCGTCGCGGATCGCCTGCGAAATCATCAGCGAGGTCGTCGAGGTGAAGACGAAACGGTCGTGGCCGGCAGCCACTGCTGCCTGCAGCAGGTTAAGCGCGCCTGACACGTTGACGTCGACAAAGGCCTGCGGCCCGAATCGCGCGATATCGGGCTTGTGCAGCGCGCCGCCATGGATCACGGCCTCGATGCCGTAATCCACGAACACGCGCTCGACCACCGATCGTTCGGCTACCGAGCCTGTGACATCGGTCGCCTCGCCCGGGACGACGTCGAGGCCGACCACATCATGGCCGGCCTGTCGAAGCCGCGGCGCGAGGAAACGGCCGAGCCAGCCGGAGGAGCCGGTCAACAATATTCGCATGAGGTCCGCCCGGCTCGCGCCTTTCAGAACACCTTGGCGATCGCGGCCTGCGCGTCGCCCTGGATCTGCTTCAGATGATCCGGCCCGCGGAAGCTTTCGGCGTAGATCTTGTAGACATCCTCGGTGCCGGAGGGACGCGCGGCGAACCAGCCCGCCTCGCTCTCGACCTTGATGCCGCCGAACGGCTGGTCGTTGCCCGGCGCCTTGGTCCTGACCGCGCGCACGGCATCGCCGGCGAGCTGCGTCATGTTGAGCTGATCGGGCCCGAGCGCCTTCAGCGCGTTCTTCTGCTTCTGCGTCGCCGCCACATCGATGCGCTCGTAATAGGGAACGCCGAGCTCGGCGGTCAGCTCGGCGAACAATTCGCTCGGATCGCGGCCGGTCTTGGCGATGATCTCGGCCGCCAGGAGGCCGAGGATGATGCCGTCCTTGTCGGTAGTCCACACCGAACCGTCGCGCTTCAGGAACGATGCGCCCGCGCTCTCCTCACCGGCAAAGCCGAAGCCGCCGCTGCCGAGCCCATCGACGAACCATTTGAAGCCGACCGGCGTCTCGACCAGCTTGCGGTTCAGCTTCTTCGCGACGCGATCGATGATCGAGCTCGACACGATGGTCTTGCCGATCGCGGCGTCCTTGCTCCATTGCGGCCGGTGCGCGAACAGATAGGCGATCGCGGTGGCGAGGAAGTGGTTCGGGTTCATCAGCCCGTTCGAGCGGGTCACGATGCCGTGGCGGTCGGCGTCGGTGTCGTTGGCGAAGGCGACGTCGAAACGGTCACGCATCCCGATCAGGCTCGCCATCGCATAAGGCGACGAGCAGTCCATCCGGATCTTGCCGTCCCAGTCCGCGGTCATGAAGCGGAAGGTCGGATCGACCGCCTCGTTGACGACTGACGCGTTGATGCCGTAGCGCGCGATGATCGGCTGCCAGTAGTGCACCGCCGCGCCGCCGAGCGGGTCGATGCCGATCTTGACGCCGGCAGACTTGATCAGCGCGAGATCGACGGTGTTGCCGAGATCGGCGACATAGGGCGTGATATAATCGTGCAGATGCGTGGTCGCCGCCTTGCGCGCGCGATCATAGGACAGCCGCGCGACGCCCTTGAGGCCGGCCTCGATGTAGCGGTTGGCGTTCTTCTCGACCACGGCGGTGACGTCGGTGTCGGCCGGACCACCATGCGGTGGATTGTACTTGTAGCCGCCGTCCTCCGGCGGGTTGTGTGAAGGCGTGATGACGACGCCGTCGGCGAGGCCCGCGCTACGGCCCTTGTTGTAGCTCAGAATCGCATGCGAGATCACCGGCGTCGGGGTGTAGCCGCCCTGCGCGTCGATCATGATCTCGACGCCGTTGGCCGCGAACACCTCGACCGCGCTGGCCAGCGCCGGCTCAGCCAGCGCATGGGTGTCGATGCCGATGAACAGCGGCCCGGTGAGACCCTTCTCGCGCCGGTAATCGCAGATCGCCTGCGTGGTGGCGAGGATATGGTCCTCGTTGAAGGAATTCTTCAGCGACGAGCCGCGATGGCCCGAGGTGCCGAACGCAACCCGCTGAGCGGGATCGCCAGCGTCGGGCTTGCCGGCAAAATAGGCCGTGACCAGCCGCGGCACATTGGCGAGCTGGGCGGGATCGATGGGTTTGCCGGCGGCAGGATTTGGTGCAGTCACGTGACCTCTCAGATCTGGTATCGCCGACCATCTGCGCAATGGTGATGCAGTGGCGTGCTACCATGGCGGCTTACGTTCAATCAAGCCGAGGGCTTTTCGTTCCTTGGCCACCGCAGCAATGCTTCAGCTTCTTGTTTGAGCATGATCTCCGCGCAAACGCTTTGCGTTTGTCGCGAGGGAAAACCGCTTCGCACTTTGCGCTAACGCGGCCCTTCGGGTCCGGATCATGCTCTACGACACATCGATCTGCTGCACCTTCTCGCGCAATTCGTCGACCAGCACCCGCTTGTTCTCGGTATAGTCGATCGGCACCACGACAAGATGCACGCCGCCGCCGGAAAACGCCCGTTCCAGGGTCGGAACGATCGCATCCGTGCTCGCGATCCGCGAACCCTTGGCGCCGTAGCTTTCGGCGTATTTGACGAAATCCGGATTGCCGAAGGTCAGGCCGAAATCCGGGAAATTGTCGACCGCCTGCTTCCAGCGGATCATGCCGTAGGCGGAATCCTCCAGGATCAGGATCACCAGATTGAGCTTGAGGCGGACGGCGGTCTCGAGCTCCTGCGAGTTCATCATGAAGCCGCCATCGCCACAGACCGCGAGCACGCGGTTGTTCGGATACAGCATCGCCGCCATCATCGCCGACGGCAGGCCGGCGCCCATGGTCGCGAGCGCGTTGTCGAGCAGCAGCGAGTTCGCGAGCAGCGTGCGGTAATTGCGTGCGAACCAGATCTTGTACATGCCGTTGTCGAGCGCGACGATGCCGTCCTCCGGAATGACCTGCCGCACATCGTGCACGATGCGCTGCGGCGTCGGCGGCCAGCGGCCCTCGGTGGCGCGATCGGTGATCTTCGCCAGAATGCTTTGGCGGAGGGCGAGCAGCGCGCTGGCATGCGGCAGCTTTCCCTCGACCCGATCGGCCAGCAATTCGAGGCTCGGACCGACGTCGCCGATCACCTCGCATTGCGGGAAATAGACCTGCTCGACCGTTGCCGGCATGTAGCTGACATGGATCACCTGCGGCCCCTTCGGGCCCATGATGAAAGGCGGCTTCTCGACCGTGTCGTGACCGATCGCGATGATGAGGTCGGCGCGGTCGATCGCCTCGTGCACATAGTCGCGCTCGCTCAGCGCGGCGGTTCCCATGTACTGATTGGTACCGCCGGATACCGTGCCCTTGCCCATCTGTGTCGTGAAGAACGGGATTTTCGTGCGCCGCACGAAGTCGCCGATCCCGGCGGTCGAACGCGGACGCGATGCCGCAGCACCAAGCATGATCAGTGGGCGCTGCGCCTTCAGGATCATGTCGGCGGCACGGTCGAGCGCGGCGGCGTGCGCGATCGGAATCTCGATCGGATGCGGCGGTATCATTTCGACCGGCGCAATCTCCTCGCCTGCGATATCTTCCGGCAGTTCGAGTAGCACCGGCCCCGGCCGTTCCTGCGTCGCAATTCGGAAGGCGTCGCGAACCAGCGTCGGAATGGTCGCGCCGCTGACGATCTGCAGCGACAATTTGGTCAGCGGGCGAAACGTGTTGACGATGTCGACAATCTGGAACTTGGCCTGCCGGCTGCTCAAGATGCCCTTCTGTCCGGTCAGCATCACCATCGGCATCGCGCCGAGCAGCGCGTAGGCGGCGCCGGTGGTCAGGTTGAGCGCGCCGGGACCGAGCGTCGTCATGCAGACGCCCGGCTTTCCGGTCAGCCGGCCATAGGTCGCCGCCATGAACGCCGCCGCCTGCTCGTGGCGGGTCACGATCAGTTTGATCGAGGATTTGCGCAGGCTCTCGACGACATCGAGATTCTCCTCGCCCGGGACGCCGAACACCCGCTCCACGCCCTCATTCTCGAGCGCCGCGACCAGCAAATCGGAACCTTTGACCATCTCAGCCTCGCATCGTTGATTGCATGCCGCGCACGGAGCATAGCCGCATCGCGCGCCGCCGGAAACTGCTTCGCGATCTCACGGCTTGTGCGCCCTGATCCAGGCGTCGGCGGCGGGCAGCACGCGCGCGGCAAGATCGGCCGAGATCGCGATCGCCTGCACCGATCGCGCCACCATCACACGTCCGCCGGTGGTCGATTGCGACGGAGCAAACGCGGCCAGTTCCGCCGCGTGCGCCTCATCGTTAAAATTGGTCATGAAGTTAGGCACGAACTGGTCGCGGAAGTTCGGCCCCTGCCTTGCAAGCAACGTATCGAAATTGGTCCGGACGAAGCCCCAGGCGAGCTGCGGCTGCTCGCCGGCGGACGCAACCGCGTTGATCATCCCCGTCACGATCGTATCAGGCAATTCGTTGGTCAGCGTCAACGCCAGCGTCGCCCGCGCCAATTCGGCATCGCGGGCGCTTGCCGCCGCGAGATAATAGCGCAGCCGTTCATTGGTCGCCGTGCTGTTGCGCGCCAGCGCCAGCAGCTGGTCGTAGGTCGCCCGATCCGCGGTCAAACCGACAACATGGGTGACGGCATCGCGCAATGCGGTCGGAAGCGAATTGGGATCAGCGGAGAATGCTGCAAAGCGCCGCTTCGCTTCCGCCACAATGGCTGCATCCCCGAGGTCGCCAAGCGTCGAGATCAGGCTAGCACGCAACAACGCAGTGTCATCGTCGCCTGAACCCGCGCCGTCCCATCCGATCCGATCGAACACCGGGCGCAGCTTGGCGCGGGCATATGCCTGAATCACCGGCCGCTCGGTGCGGCCGCGCGACAGCCGGTTCAGCGTGGCGAATGTCGAGATCACCTGGTCCCACACCGCGCGATGGTCACCGGCATCGAGGGCATCGAGCAGCGCGAGATAGGACGGCGCCTCCGCACGGCCCGCCTGCACCAGCGCCCAGCTGTCGGTAACTACATTGAGACGGTCGGCGACCTGCATTTGCGGGAATGCGTTCAGCAACGCCGCACGGTTCTTCGGGCCGTACTCGACCCTGAAGTAGCCGACGTCGCCGAGGTTGACCTTGATCGCATCGCCGCAGGCGCCGGCCGGGATATCGGTGCTCCCCTTCAACAATATCTCGCCAAACGGCTTGCCATGCGCCGGTCCGACCGCAACGGGGATCTGCCAGTTGCGGGCCGGCAGCGGCGGATTGTTGGCCGGCGCGACCACGAAGCGATCCTGCCGCAAGGTCAGCCGTTGCGCGGCGCCAGCACAGTCCGTCTCGGCCACGACCAGCGGCACTCCGTCCTGCTCGGTGAAGGAGGCGGCGATACCGGTGATAGTCTTGCCGCCGCTACTCTCGAGCGCTTGCCAGAGATCGGCGGTCGTCGCGTTGCTGTAGGCATGCGCGGCCATGTATTTGCGGATGCCGTCGCGGAACGCCGGTTCGCCGAGATAGGTCTCGAGCATGCGGATCAATGCCTGCCCCTTGTTGTAGGTGATGGCGTCGAATGCCGTGACGGCTTCGCTGTGATCGGCAATCGGCTGCTGCACGGGATGCGAGGTGCGCCGCGCATCGAGCACCATGGCGAACTGCTTCGCGCCGTAGCCGTTCAGCCAGCCCTGCCACTGCGGATAGAACTGCTCCGAGGCCTTGGTTGCCATCCAGCTGGCAAAACCCTCGTTGAGCCAGAGATTGTCCCACCACGCCATGGTGACGAGATCGCCGAACCACATATGCGCCATCTCGTGCGCGATGATGGCGAAGATGCCGCGCCGCGCGGTCTCGGCGGACGTCGCGGGATCGAACAGCAGCCGGCTCTCGAAGAAGGTGATGCCGCCCCAATTCTCCATCGCGCCGCCGAACCCGCCGGGAACGGCGATCAGGTCGAGCTTCGGCAGCGGATATTTGACGCCGAAATAGTCGTTGTAATAGGCGAGCAGCTTCACCGCGCTGTCGAGCGCAAACTGGCCCTGCCCACTCTTGCCCTCCGTCGTCACCACGCCGACCGTGACGCCGCCGGCATCCGCTGTGACGCGCTCGAGTTCGCCGACCGTGAGCACGAACAGATAGCTCGACATCTTCGGCGTCGGTGCGAACGCAACCTTTTTGAGATCGCCGGCGACCGGCTCTTCGCTGGTCACGGGCATGTTGCCGACTGCGAGCAAATTGCGCGGAATGACGACGGTGAGCGCGAAGCTCGCCTTGAACGACGGCTCATCCCAGCACGGGAAGATCCGCCTTGCATCGGCCGGCTCCAGCTTGCTGGAGATCATCCGCTTGATCCCGGTCCTGGTCGGGTAGTCGACCGAGAACAGGCCGGTGCCAAATTTATTGATCTGCGCCGTGAAGGCGATGCGCAGCTTGTGGCGGCCGGCCGCAAGCGGCCTGGTGAAGGTCAACGTTGCGGTCTGCGCGCTGGCGTCGGTCGCGACCTCCGCGCGCTGCGCGCCGTCATCGATCGTAACCTCTGCGAATGTCGTGTTGACGGCGTTCAGCGTCAGCTGCGCGGTCGCCTCGCGCACCTCGATGTCGACGGTCTCGACGCCTGGCAGAGCGAGGCCCGTGATATCAGGCGTCAGCTCGATCGCGTAATGCAACGGGACGACCGTCTTCGGCAGCTTTCCGGGCGTGTGGTCGAACGAGAATGTCTGCTCGGCCTGCGCGCTTGCGGCCATCGCCAAAGCCAAGCCGATCGCAGTGGCAAGACGACGCAGCAGCGCCCTTCGGACATGGGTTGCAGGCTTGTTCATCGCGCGCAGCTCACCGGGATCTCGGGGATATTCGGATGTCATTGCGGAAGGACGTAGCAGGCAATCTAGTAGAGAAAATGTCGCCACAAAACTGACAACTCCGCGACATTGACATCACAATGGTTCGCATTGATTGGTGCGTCGCTCGCCACGGCGCTTGGGCCTGCTGACCCTTGTTGCTCAACGGCGGGATGGAAGGTTAACCTACGGCCCGCATTCCAACCGCAGCGTTCGGCGACGGGAGACAGCAATGTTCGGAAAGTTCTCGCGCCGGCAGTTTGCGGGCCTTGCAGGCCTCTCGGCGTTCGGTTTGACCGGCCCTGCCGAGGCTGCAAACCGTGCGTCACGGCCGGACGGCACGAACTTTCCCACGGGCTTCGTCTGGGGCACCGCAACCTCGTCGTACCAGGTCGAGGGCGCGGTCAATGAGGACGGCCGCGGCCCATCGATCTGGGACACTTTCACCCATACATCGGGCAAGATCGAGGACGGCTCGACCGGCGACCGCGCCAACGACCACTATCACCGCTACAAGGAGGACGTCCGCCTCATCAAGGATCTCGGCGCCAAGGCGTATCGGTTTTCGATCGCCTGGCCTCGGGTATTTCCCGATGGCGCTGGTACGCCGAACCCGAAGGGCCTCGACTTCTACAACCGTCTGGTCGACGAGCTGCTGGCGAACGGCATCGAGCCCTACGCCACGCTCTATCACTGGGACCTGCCCCAGGCGCTGCAGAACCGCGTCGGCGGCTGGCGCTCGCGCGACACCTCGAAGGCATTCGGCGACTATGCCGGCTACGTGGCGCAGCGACTGACCGACCGCGTGAAGAACGTCTTCACCCTCAACGAGGTCGGACGTTTCCTCCCCTTCGGCTATGCGCTCGGCGTCGACGCCCCCGGGCTGAAGCTGCCGGCGGGCGAGGTAAACCAGGCGCGCCATCATGTGGCGCTGGCGCATGGCCTTGCGGTGCAGGCGATCCGCGCCAAGGGCCGTGCCGGCACGCGGGTCGGGCCGGCCGAGAACATCACCGCCTGCGTGCCCGCCTTCAACACGCCGGAGAACATCCGCGCCACCGAAACCGCGACCCGCGAGCTCAACGCAGGTTTTCTCGGCGTCGTCCTCGAAGGCAAATACACCGAAGGCTTCCTGCAATATGCCGGCGCGGATGCGCCCAAGTTCACCGCGGACGAGCTGAAGATCATCTCGCAGCCCAATGATTTCGTCGGGCTGAACATCTACGCGCCGCAATGCTACATCCTTGCGACCGACCATGCCCCCGGCTGGAAGCCGCTGCCGATGCCGGCTTCCTTCCCGCACATGAGCTCGGAATGGCTGCGGATCGCGCCGGAGACGATTTATTGGGCGCCGCGGATCGCCGCCAAGCTGTGGAACATCAAGAGCATCTATATCAGCGAGAACGGCACGTCCGGCGAGGACAAGGTGCATCCAGACGGGCAGATCTACGATCTCGACCGCATCATGTTCCTGCGCAACTACCTTGCGCAATTGCAGCGCGCGACCGCCGACGGGGTCCCGGTCCACGGCTATTTCCTGTGGAGCCTGATGGACAATTTTGAATGGATCTTTGGCTACGAGAAGCGCTTCGGCCTGTACCGGGTGGATTTCGAGACCCAGGCCCGGGTGCCGAAATTGAGCGCGGCGTTCTACCGTGACGTGATCGCGCGCAACGCGATCGGGGTCTGATCATCCGGTTTGCGGCCGCGCGCCGGACCACGCGCGCTTCAGCAGGTCGCGGATGCCGCTCTCCTCGATCGGTCGCGGATTCCAGTAAGGATTTTTGGTGGCGAGCGTGGCCGCCTTTGCGATGCCGTCCTCGGGCATGCCGATCTCGGCGAGCGAGCGCGGCGCGCCGAGCCTTGCCGACAGATCGAACAGGCCGTCGGCGGCGTTAGCCGCTCCAAGCGCCCTCGCCGCGCGGCTGATTGGATCGCGTGCGGCCGGCGTGTTGTAAGCGATGGTATGCGGCAGCAGCACCGCATGGGTCTCGGCATGCGGCAAGTCGAACAGCGCGCCGACGGTGTGGCAGAGCTTGTGATGCAGCGCCATGCCCACGGTGCCGAGACAGACTGCGCACAGCCACGCGCCATAGAGCGCGTCCGAGCGCGCCTCGAGATCGTTCGGCCGCGCGATCACGTCGGGGAGCGACGAGGCAAACTTCGCGATCGCCTCTTCCGCCATCAGCGAGGTGATCGGATTGCCGTCCCGCGCGTACAGCGCCTCGGCCGCGTGTGCGATGGCGTTGAGGCCGGAGATCGCGGAGAATTTCGCCGGCATCGAGACGGTCAGGTTGACGTCGTAGATCACGGCCTCGGGCAGGATCTTCGGCGACGATTGCGTGGTCTTGACGCCGCCGACGGTCTCGCCGAGCACCGGCGTCATCTCGGAGCCGGCATAGCTGGTCGGCACGATCAGTTGCGGCAGGTCGGTGCGCAGCGCAATCGCCTTGCTGAGGCCGGTCGCGGCGCCGGCGCCGATCGCAACCACGCCGTCGGGCTTGAGCTCGCGGACGATCTCCATCGCACGTTCTGTCACCGCGACCGGCGTATGCACCACTGCACCGTCGAACGATCCGGCCACACGGCCGCCGGTCAGGTCGGCGAGATCGCCGAGTTCGGCCTGCTGCCGCCGGCTCACCAGCACCAGCGCGCGATTGATGCCGAGCCGGTCGAGCTCGGCCGCCAGCTGTGCGACCGTGCCGACCCCGAACACGACCCGCATCGGGCTGACCTGGTAGGTGAACGGCTGCGCCATGGCGATTTCCGAAGCGTTGGTCAGCCGCGGCGCCAGTCGCGCGGCGTGCAGCCGAAGCGGTGCCTGAAGCGCCGCGTGAAATGCGACAGGTCGGAGAAGCCCCAGTCGAACGCGATGTCGCCGATCGCGCGCCCGGCGATCGCGGGATCTCTCAGATCGCGCGCGGCGCCGTCGAGGCGGCGGTCCATCACATGGCTGGCGAATGTCGTGCCGGCGCGCTCGAACAGTTTGTGGACATAGCGCTCGCTGATGCCGATCGCAGCCGCAATGGCGGCAACGCCGAGCCCGGGCTCGCGCAGCCTGCCGTCCACGGCGCGGCGCAGCGCAAGCCACGTCGCATCGGCAAGGCCGGCACTCTCGGCGACGCCGGCGCGGCCGCTGCGCGACAGGCTGAGCGCGACCAGATCGAGCAGCACGCCGAACAGCCGCGCGTTGTCCGCATCCGAAGCACGGAGGGCGGATGTGTTCAGAACCTGCGCCGTCTCGGTGATGAGATGGCCGACGAAGGGATCATCCGAGACCCGCGCCGGCGCGACCTCGGGCGCCGTCGGCAGCCGTTCATCCAGCGCCTCGGCCGGCACCCAGAACGAGGCGACCTGCAGCGCCGGGCCGCGGTCGTGCAGCAGCGCGAAGCGCTGGCCGCTGTCGAAGATTCCGACCTGCCCCGGCGACAGGCTGATCTCGCGTCCCGCCTGCTGGATCCGGCAGCGGCCGGCGAGCTTCAGATTGAGGTAGTAGCAGCGCCGGCTGGACGCGGCGATGTCGGCAGCGGAGCGCCGCACGACATGCTCCGGGAAGCTGACCCGGTTGACCGCGCCATCACCGAGCCCAACGGTCTCGACGCGGGCGAGGAAGCCCGGCGTCGCCGGCGTCAGGTTCATGAAGGCCTGGCAGATCGCCTCGCGGTAATACGCGAACTGCTCGCCGGGCCTGGTGTCCGCGGTATTCCAGCTCAGCCTGCGCGAGCGATCCGCGGCGGCGATTTGCTGCATCAGTTCACTCCGAGCCCAGTCCGGTTCGCTCACAGCCAAGCGCGTTCCGCGGGTCCAGGTCAATATCCATCAGGAAGCGGATGAAACCTGCGCGTATCCCGGGCCGTCCGGACGCGGCAATCCAGACAGGGAGGTACAACATGTCGACCTATGTTCTCGTCCATGGCGCCTGGCATACCGGCGCCGAGTTTGAGCCGGTTGCGGCCGCCATCCGCAAGGCCGGCCATGTCGTCCACACCCCGACCATCAGGGGTAACCGGCCCGGCGACCGGAAGGACTCCGGCCTCGCCGAGGCGATCCAGTCGATCGTGGATTATCTCGCCGAGCATGACCTCAAGGACATCGTCCTGGTCGGCCACAGCTATGGCGGCATGGTCATCACCGGCGTTGCCGACGCCGCCGCGAACCGCATCCGCCGCCTCGTCTACTGGAACGCCTTTGTCCCGAACAATGGCGAGTGCCTCAACGACATGGTGCCGCCGCACTATCGCGGCCTGTTCGATGCGATCCACGCCGAGCGCGGCGACGGCTCGGTGGTGCTGCCGTTCCCGATCTGGCGCGAGGCGTTCATCAACGACGCCGATCTCGAGACGGCGCAGCACGCCTATGACAAGCTCAACCCGCATCCCCTGAAGACCTTCCAGGACAAGATCGCGCTGCGCAGCAATCCCGCCGAGATGCCGATCGCGAAGTCCTACGTGAACTGCACGGAGGACACCGCGATGCCGCACAGCCTGCCCTGGCATCCGCGGCTGTCTGAGAAGCTCGGGCTGTTCCGCCTGGTCCAGGTGCCGGGCAGCCACGAGCTGTGCTTCTCCAACCCCGAGCGGCTGGCGCAGGCCTTCCTCGACGCCGGCCGCGATTAGCGGCCTCCGTTTCACCTCGCCCCGCGTGCGGGGAGAGGTCGGAACGCATCATTAGATGCGTTCCGGGTGAGGGGGAGTCTCCACAAACGCAGCTATCACCGCAGATGCGGGGACGGCCCCTCACCCCAACCCTCTCCCCGTAAGAACGGGGAGAGGGAGCGCAGCGCCCTTGCTGCTCGCCCCAATCCCGTGATGCTCTACGCCACCGCTCTGTATGCTGGCGCAGTCGCGAGGAAGCGGGCATAGGCGTCCGCGTCCGGCGGCGTGAACTTTTCGACGAGCGGGTTGCGGCGCGACGCCTTGGTGCCGATGTCCGCCAGCAGCTCGTCGAAATGCTTGAAGTGGTACGGCGCGACGCATAATCCGCCATAGACGCCCGCTGCCGGACGCTCGACGCGCTTGAAGTTCAGCATCATCGCGATGTTGTCGTGCATCTCGGCCGCGCTCGGCTGCCGCGCCAGCTGGCCGTCGGCATAGCGCACCAGCCAGTTCGCGGCGAGATCGGCGCACAGCACGGTGCAGAAGCTCGAATTGAAGCCGACAAAGCCCATGTCGGGCAGATCGGGATTGGCGATCAGCCGGTAGAGCCGGTACTGCCCGTCGGGCTCGACCAGCTTGTTCTGATACTCCTCGGGCAGGAACGGCACGCCGAGCTTGTAGCCGATCGCGAGCACCGCGACGTCGGCCGCGACGCGCTGGCCGCCGCTCATCACGATGGTCTTGCCGTCGTAATGGTCAAAGGTGCCGCGCACTGCCTTGATCCGGCCGTCGGCGACCATCGGATAGAAGCCGGGGGTTGCGATCGGCACCGAGCAGTTGACGCCGTCCTCGATCCGCTCCTTCGGCACCATGCCGCACTGCTTCAGCTTGAGCTGCATCTTCAACATGCTCTCGAGCCCGCGCCAGTTCGCCCACACGAACGGCTTTGCCACCACATGCGCGAGGCGTGCCATCGGCCCGATGCCCCAGCTGGCAAACATCTGCTCCTGCGCGCGGATGTAGAGGATGCGCTTGAAGTTGACGAGACCGCCGACGAAATAGGGAATCCGCCAGACCGGCTCGCGAAACACGATGGTGACTTCGCTGGCGCCGGAATTGAACGCATTCACCGCGATGTCGGTCGCCGATTTGGAGCCGCCGAGCACCACCACCTTGCGGCCCTTGGCAAGCGTTGGATCGCCGTATTGCGATGAATGCAGGATCTGCCCGCCCTGCGCCTTGAAGCCGTCCTCGCCGGCCAGCGGCAGGGCCTGCGGCTCGTTGAATTGCCCGGTGCAGACCGCGACGAAGTCGAAATCCTCGTGGCCGGTGGCGCCGTCGGTCGAGCGCAGCGCCAGCGTCCAGCCCGGCCTGCCGTCAGTGCGACGCGTCATGGTCTCGACCTTGGTGTCGAACCGCATCGCGCCGTCGAGCCCGTGGCTGCGGGCATAGTCGCGCAAGTAGGCATGAACCTGCGGACCCTTCGGCCATTCCGGATAGGACTCCGGCATCGCCTTGTCGGTGTAGCGATAAAGCTCCTTCGGGCTCTGGGTCTGCACGTCGGGATAGGAGCGCGCCGGCTCCCAAACGCCGCCGAGATCGCCGCTGCGCTCGATGATGGTCACCTTGTGGCCGCGACCGGCAAAGGCCTTGCCGGCGGCGAGCCCGGAAATGCCGGCGCCGATGACGCACACATGCTTCTGCTTGACCATGAAACCGCTCCGAATTGAATGAACAGGTCCAATTTCGTTAAGCGCACGCGTCCCCGTCATCGCCGGAGTCCAGCTCCGGCGATTGCCGCCTCGTGTGCGTATTGTCTGTTTGACCGCCGGGCTAGTCGTTGGCTTCCGGCGGCAGGAAGTCCACCTCGTGCTCGGCGGAGATACGCACCACCTCGGCGGGGTCCTGCAGATTGTGCAGCTTCTCGAACAGCGCCTCGAGCTTCTGCATCGGCGACACCCAGAACAGCGCCCGCGCCGGCTTGTCCGACTTGTTGAAATAGCCGTGCGGGATGCCGCGCGGCATGCGCACGAGGTCGCCGGCCTTGGCCTGCACCCAGACGCCGTCGAGCTTGAGGTCGAGCACGCCTTCCTGCACCAGGATGAACTCGTCCTGGGTCGGGTGGATGTGCACCGGCACGAACTGGCCGGGATCGCTGTTGGTCTCGAACGCGAAGGTCGAGTCGGTGACCGCCTTCGGATAGTAGACCTGGCCCAGGATATTCCAGGTCTTGCCGCCGTAGCCGGTGCCGGTTCGGGTAATGCCTTTTTCGAGCGTGCCCATGTCAGCCTCTCCAGTTTTGATGCGCAGTGCCGGCACGGAGCCTGTCGCCGGCCGGTGAGGCTGTCTAGCCGATAAACGAATCCACACCCGGCACGTTCATGCTGCAATGCGGGAGCGTTGCGCCGGCCGGCTGCTGCCCAATGCCGTCGCATCGTCCTGACCGCCGATCGGGCAGATTGCACGACGAAACGGCGTTCCCCTTTACCGCGGGATGCTCTAGGCTGCTTGATGTTTTAGACCTCAAACAACTCCGGACGGCCGTCGTGACTGCTGTTGGCAACGAGGTTTCGGCAAGCGCAAATCCGGCAAGCGCAAGGCTCAAGGATTTCGCACGCGTCGCGACGGCGCGCGTCGATGACGCGGCGGAAGCGATCGGCCGCATCTTCTGTCCGCACGATCTGACGCCGGTCGATCATTCCGCGAGCGATTTCTCCGCGCATCACAATTGCGCCGACTTCGACGGCTTCTCCGTCAACTATGTCGCCTATGGCGGATCGGTCGCGATCAATCCCGGCTGCCTCGACCGCTTCTTCCTGCTGCAGATGCCGCTGTCCGGCTCGGCCGCGATCCGCACCGCCGCGCGCGAACTGACCACCGGACCACGGCACACCGCCTCGCTGCTGTCGCCGACAATTCCGACCGAGATGACCTGGCGCGGCGACTGCGCCCAGCTGATCTTGCTGCTCGACCGCAAGCTGGTCGAGCATCGCGCCGCGGCGCTTGGCGGCGTGGCGGTGAGGCCGGTCGAGTTCGATCCAGCCGTCGCGCTGAGCGGCCCACTCGGGCAGACGCTCTCGGCCAGGATCGAGCAGCTTGTCACGGCCGCCGAGCAGCTCGGGCCGCGCAAGACTTTGTCGGCGGTCGCGGCGGCCGATTGGCGCGAATCGTTTCTCAATGTCCTGCTCAACGAGCAGCAGCACAGCCTGAGTTCGGCGATCGATGTCTTCAACGGCCGCACCGAGGCCCAGCCGGCCGCCTTGAAACGCGTACGCGCCTATCTGGAGAGCCGGGCGACCGAGCCGATGGACCTCGCCGAGCTCGCGGAGATCGCGGGCACCGGCATCCGCGCGCTGCAACTCGGCTTCCGCCGTCACTTCGGCACCACCGTGTCCGAGATGCTGCTCGACATCCGCCTCGCCCATCTCAACGCCCGCCTCAAGACGGCGCGGCCAGGCGAGCGCATCGTCGATATTGCATTCGACCTCGGCTTTACCCATCTGAGCCGGATGGCGAGCGCCTACCGCGCCAAGTTCGGCGAGAGCCCGAAGGCGACCCTGCAGCGGCTGAGCTGAGCGGCGGTTCCGGGCGGCCCGGCCACGCCCTGCCCATCCGGCCAGTATCGCCGTCAGCCGCGACATCCCAGATTGAGGGAAGCCAACGGAGTTTCCCATGACCGAACCGAATATCCTGTCATCGCTGTCATCAGCTTTTGCGGAGACCATTGCGCGCGCTGCGCCCGCCATCGTCTCCGTGCATTCGCATCGCGCGCGCGCCTCCGGCTTTGTCTGGAAGGCGGGCTTGATCGTCACCGCCGATGAAGCGCTGGCCGACGAGGGCGAGATCGAAATCCAGTTCGCCGACGGCAGCCGCAGGCCAGCGACCGTCGTCGGACGCGACCACACCACCGACGTCGCGCTGCTGCGCGTCGAAGGCGATGTCGCCCCCGTCAAGCTGTCGACCGGCAGCCCCGCGCTGGGATCGCTCGCGGTGATCGTCGCCGCCGACCGGGGCGCGCCGACCGCGCGGCTCGGCATCGTCGCACTGTCCGGCCCGGCCTGGCGCAGCCTGCGCGGCGGCGAAATCGATGCACGGATCGAGCTCGACGTCCGGCTGCGGCACAGCCAGCAGGGTGGCCTCGCGCTGAACGCCGCGGGCGAGCCGTTCGGCATGGCCGTGCTCGGCCCGCGCCGCGTGCTGACGATCCCGGCTACGACCATCGAGCGGGTCGCAGGCCAGCTCGAGAAGAGCGGCCGCATCGCGCGCGGATATCTTGGCGTCGGATTGCAGCCGGTCCGTCTCGACGACGGCCTCGGCGCGATGGTGATGAACGTCGACAAGGCCGGCCCCTCGGCCGCCGCCGGCATCCGGCAAGGCGACGTGATCATTGCCGTGAATGGCGAGAAGCTGTCCGGCGTGCGCGCGCTGTCGCGCGGCCTCGGACCGCAGAGCGTCGGCACGGTGGTCGAGCTCACCGTGCATCGCGGCGGCGAGCCGCTGAACTTCAAGGTGACAGTCGGCGAGAGGCCCGAGACGTGAGCGGTGAGCCGGCCAACGACATCGTCATCGCGCTCGAGGTCGACGACGCCGTCCTCGCCGACCGGCTGGCGACCCTGCTCGGCAGCGTCGCCGGCCTGCGGCTCGCCGCGCCGGGCGAACAGGCCACGGCTGCGGTCGTCGCACGCAACCGCGAGGCCGCGGGCGGCGACTTCGAGCTGACGCCGCGCGAGCTCGACGTGCTGGCGCTGCTGGCGGAAGGCGCGTCCAACAAGATGATCGCACAGCGGCTCGGGATTTCCGTCCACACCGCCAAGTTTCATGTCGGCTCGCTGCTCGACAAGCTCGACGCCACCGGCCGCACCGATGCCGTCGCCCATGCCGCGCGGCGCGGGGTGATAAATTTGTGAGGGGTGGGATGACTGTTGCAGTGACGCTGAGCTGAGATTTCTCCACCCGTCGTTCCTGCGAAAGCAGGGACCCGTACGCTGCGGCGGATGTTGCAGGCAGGACTCGTCATTGTCGTCCTGGCGAAAGCCAGGACCATAACCACCGCATTTGACAGTGAACGAGATCGTGGCCCTAGCGTCGCGCAACATTGCGCACTTGGGGTAATGGGTCCTGGCCTTCGCCAGGACGACTGCGAATCTTTCGTGCGCACTCGTCTGCTTCACGCAGCCACTGCACAGCAACCCCAAATCAGCGATTTGGAAAATTCCGCCCTGCGGACACCCGACTCAGTATTCGACCGGATACAGACGCCTTCACGATCTGGCTATGCAATCTTCAGCCAACAAGAAGAAACGGCATGAAGAAGCTGATCGGTCGTCATCGGGACATTCAATACACACTCACCAACATCGAACCCGACCTCTGGGCCTGGTCGTTCGACATCAACGGCAAGACCAGGCAAGGCACCACGCGCGCGCGGCTCGACCTGCTGGCGCGGCGGCGCGTCTCCACGCTGATCGATCGCGAGTTGAAACGCGCGGAACGTACCAGGCCCAACGAGCCCGACTGATCGCTCTCCCCGGTGAAGGTCCATTGGACGGGCCGCGCCTATCAGAAATGAAAACTCCCGCAGCGCCAGCTGCGGGAGTTGTTGGCATCGGTGACCGCGGGGAGGTCCAACCACCGATACCGACATTCGCTGACCCTGGTCAGGCTGTTTTGGCGAACATCGTCAGCACGCCATCGGCAATGTTGATAGCGACGACCTGCGACGAAGTCAGGCCCTTGGCCTTGAGCGCGGAGACCGCCTGCGGTGTCGCGTCAATCGACTTCCGAAGCGACTGGATGTCGTCCTCCTTGGTCTTTGCCATCGCATCCTCGATCTTCGATCGCATCTCGGGCTTGAGGTCCTTGATGTCGACGACCTGTATACTCCGGATGACAGTGGACTGATCAGATGATTGCGGCGGCGCATTGGGTTGCGTGCCTTGCGCTTGCACCAAGGCGGGCGTTCCGAGGACGAGCGCGGCAACAGTGACGAATGCTGTGAGATTGCGCATGGTCGATTCCTTTTCGAGGTCAGCAAGCGATAAAACCTACGCGCGAAGTTTGGCTGACGTCTGATTTTTCCATGGCCATTCATTGGAGCCAATGCGACCGCAATGCGGGCGTCGAAGCCCGCATCAGCCGCAGCGCCGACGTCCAGCGCGTCGGCCCGGGCGCGATTAACTACAATGCGATGACGGAAATAGCGATCTCGAGCCGTGGTCCGGCATAGCGCTTGTCATCCGGCCCACCCTCGCCGCACCCGACGTTCCAGACCGCCGGCCATGCGAACCGCTCCAGCCCCGTTGCCGATATCGCCGCGCACGACGTCCAGCGCGTGTCACCGCTGCGTCGCCACAGCACGCCGCCCGGTCCCATGTCCGATAGAAGGCGATGTCGAGGTTGAAATCGCTGTTGGCACCGAGATCGGGACCGATCCAGTAATAGGGACTGCGTCCACGCTCGCGTCCAAGCATCAAGGTGAGCGTCTGATTCGGCCCGCGCAAGCCAAGCCAGAGCGGTGCGATCACGCCGGGCGCGGGCGTGCAGAGCAGCGTTTGTGGCGCGGCGGTGCGGCCCGCCAGTTTCAGCGCGATGACCGTCGCGGGCGCCAATGTCCCCGACAGCGGTGCAGGGCTGGTCCCGCGCGGCAGCGGCGACCACGCGGCCTGGTCCAGCGATGGCAGCGGCCATGCCAGCTGCTCGCGCACCACACCTTCGGTATCGAGCACCTGATAACGGAACCCATCCTGATCGAGCGCGGCCTGCACGCAATGCAGATACTCGACGCCCTCGGGCATCCGGTGCGTGGTGCCGGCGCCCGCCGTGCAGACCTGCAGCACACCGCGATGAACCTGGACGTCGAATGCGAGAATGTGGCTGCACAGATAGGCGGTGACATCGGCGCGGACGAGGATATCCCAGAACCGCTCGCGGTACTCGTGGCCGATCTCGCGCTGATAGCTGCCGCTGTAGCCATTGATGGCGTGCACGGGATGATGGCCCAGCACCAGCTTGTGCCTGGCGTCCTTGTGCTGTCCGAGGACGGCTTGCAGCCAGTCGGTCTCGACATGCCCCTCGCCGCCGAGGCCGCTCCACAGCGTGTGCACGAACACCATCACGAGATCGTCGCGACGAACCCAGTAGGACAGCCCCTCCTGACCGGGCGGGCCGTTGCGCGGCAGCTGCAGCACCTCGCGGAACACCGCCTCGCTCATCTCGTCATAGGTGGTGTGGTTGCCGGTCGTGTGCCACAGCGGCACCGCGCGCCGGTCGAGCCAGGACATCTCGACCTCGAACCAATGCCGCCATTGCGCGCGCAGCGCGTCGGCATCGGCGGTGAGGCCGATGATCTCGTCGCCGGGGAACAGAATGAATTCGGGCGCAGGATGCAGCCGGCGCACCACGTCGTTCACCGACGCGAAGGTGCGCTCATGCGGCGCACCCGGAACGCCCGAGCAGGCATCGGCATAGATCACGAACTGGTGGCCCGAGTTTCTCGGTAACAGAGACGGAATTGCATCATCCATGGTCGGACCACGTCCTCGCGAGCCACATCATAGAGGAAGGCAGACTAATCGCTCAAGGCAGACATTCGCAGGCGTAAGGTTGCAGGCAGCCGGGGCTTTTGAGATCGTGTGCCCGCGCATTGCATTCGTCCCATGACAAGGAGTTCCGGCGTGGCCATCCTCAAGGACCTCAGCATCGGATTCTACAAGATCCCGCTCCCGGTGGTGCTGAGCGACAGCACGCATGGCGAGATCAAGGCGTTCGAGCTCGTCACGATCCGCGCCCGCGATGCCGACGGCGCCGAAGGCACCGGCTACACCTACACGGTCGGCCGCAATGGCGGCGCCATCGCCGATATCCTGAGCCGCGAAATCACCGAGATCGCGCGCGAGATGGAGGCCGACGACACCGAGCAGCTTTGGCACAAGGTGTGGTGGGCGCTGCATTATGGCGGCCGCGGCGGCCCGGCGGTGCTGGCGCTGTCCGCGCTCGACATCGCGTTGTGGGACCTCAAGGCGCGGCGGGCATCGCTGCCGCTGTGGCGGCTGCTCGGCGGCTTCGACCGCCGCGTGCCCTGCTATGCGGGCGGCATCGACCTCGATCTGCCACTGGATGGTTTGCTGAAGCAGACCGACGACAATCTGGCCAAGGGCTTTCGCGCCATCAAGATGAAGGTCGGCCGGCCGAGCCTTGCGTCCGACGTGGCGCGCGTGAAGGCGATGCGCGGCCATCTCGGCGACGAGTTTCCGCTGATGGCCGATGCCAACATGAAATGGACCGTCGAGGAAGCGATCCGCGCCGCGCGCGCCCTGCAACCGTTCGACCTGACCTGGCTCGAGGAGCCGACGATTCCGGACGACGTCGCGGGACACGCCCGCATCGTGCAGGCCGGCGGCGTGCCGATCGCGGCCGGCGAGAACCTGCGCAGCCTGTGGGAGTTCAAGCCGTATATCGCCGGCGGCGCGCTGTCCTATGCCGAGCCCGACGTCACCAATTGCGGCGGTGTGACCAGCTTCATGAAGGTCGCCCGGCTCGCCGAGGCCTTCAATATTCCCGTCACCAGCCATGGCGCGCATGACATCACCGTGCATCTGCTGGCTGCGTGCCCGAACCGGTCGTATCTCGAGGCGCACGGCTTCGGCCTCGACCGCTATATCGAGCACCCGCTGGTTCTGGAGCAGGGCATGGCGATCGCGCCCGATCATCGCCCGGGGCACGGCATCGCCTTCGACTGGAAAGGCCTTGAGCGGCTCAGCGTCGCCTGACGCAGAAACATTTCTGCACACCAAGACGTGACATTCGGAAATGCAGGTCTGCCGGCGCGCGCTAGGCGGCGTCGCGACAAGCTGCTAGCGTTTCGCGCTTCAGATTGCCCAAAGCGCGATGAGATCATCGCGCTTCGGCTCATTGTCTGAGCATGATCTTTTCGGAAAACCGCTTCACACTTTTCCGGATCATGCTCTAGCGTTAAGGGATCGGAGCAAATGGACAACCGTAGTGATGTTTGGCGCGGCGTCGACGCGATCAAGCCGCGTTTCATCGAATTGAGCGACCGGGTCTGGGCGATGCCCGAGGTCTGTTACACCGAGGCGCGCTCATCCGCCGAACATCTGGCCGAACTGCGCCATCAGGGTTTTCGCATCACCGAGAACGTCGCCGAGATCCCGACCGCGGTGATGGGCGAATGGGGCGAAGGCGGCCCGGTGATCGCCTTCCTCGGCGAATATGACGCCCTGCCCGGGCTCAGCCAGGAGGCCGGAATCGCCGAGCATCGCCCGGTCGAAAGCGGCGGCCACGGCCATGGCTGCGGACATAATCTGCTCGGCTCCTCCGCGCTGCTCGCCGCGACCGCGGTGAAGGACTGGCTGGCCGCCAACAAGGTGCCGGGGCGCGTGCGCTATTACGGATGTCCTGCCGAGGAAGGCGGCGCGGCAAAGGCCTTCATGGTGCGCTGTGGCGCGTTCGAGGACGCCGACATCGCCATCACCTGGCATCCGCACAGTTTTTGGGAGGTGGCGGTGACGCCGTCGCTCGCCAATACCCGCGCCGATTTCACGTTCATCGGGCGCACCTCGCATGCGGCAGCCTCGCCGCATCTCGGCCGCAGCGCGCTCGATGCGGTGGAATTGATGAATGTCGGCGTCAACTACATGCGCGAGCACATGCCGAGCGACGCCCGGGTGCACTACGCACTGCTCGACACCGGCGGCATCGCGCCCAACGTGGTGCAGGCCCATGCCCGGGTGCGCTATTCGATCCGCGCCCGCGACCTGCCCGGCATGAACGAGCTGGTCGAGCGCGTGCACAAGATCGCACAGGGCGCGGCGCTGATGACCGAGACCAAGGTGGAGATGAAGATCATCTCCGCGGTCTCCAACATCCTGCCCAACACGCCGCTGGAACAGACGCTGCACCGGATCATGGAAGAGCTCGGCCCCCCGCATTTCGACGATGCCGACAAGGATTTCGCTGGCAAGATCCGCGCGACCCTGACCGACAAGGACATCGCTTCGGTCTATTATGCGATCGGCATGGAGCCGACCGACCGGCCGCTCGCCGATTTCCTGGTGCCGATCGACGCCACGCGCAATCCGCTGATCGGCTCGACCGACGTCGGCGACGTCAGCTGGGTGGTGCCGACCGTGCAGGTCCATGCACCGACGGTTGCAATCGGCACGCCGTTCCACACCTGGCAGGTTGTGGCGCAGGGCAAGACGCCGGCCGCGCACAAGGCGATGGTGCAGGCCGCCAAGGCGATGGCAGGCCTCGGCGTCAAGGCGCTGATGGAGCCGGAGCTGATCGCGGCCGCCAAGGCCGACCTCAAGAAGCGGACCACAAGAACGCCTTATGTCAGTCCGCTGCCGGCGAATGTTGCACCGCCGTTGGACATGTCGATCGCCTGAGAACCGCGTGTGCGGGCCGGACCTGCTCTCCGGGATCAAGCAATCGCATATCCCCATCGTCATGGCCGGGCTTGTCCCGGCCAACCACGACTTTCTCACGCGGAAACGGAGACGTGGATGCCCGGCACAAGGCCGGGCATGACGAGTTTGCGGAGGGATCGCTTCAGACGCGAACTCCGGCCTGCGTGGCAAAAAAGCATCTCGGAACAAAGGATAACGAACAAATTTTCCGCACTGCGAGGCGCGCAAGGGCGCGCTTTTGGCGCCGATCTGCTGAACCGGTGTGCGGCAAGGGGAGGTTCTGCACAAGCGATAGCCAAAAGACCTAGGCGCTGAAGGGCGGGAGGCGTTGACCTTCGCGGTCATTCGGTGTGCCATCCTGCCGCCAACACGGCGGCCGGTTCCACGGCCCGCCGCAATAACCAATTGAGCCGGACCGAGGGGACAATGTTCGACAGGAATCTGCGTGGCATGATCGACGACGTGAAGGACGGGCGGATGGATCGCCGCGCCTTCGTCAAGCGAATGATTGCCGTCGGCCTCACCGCGCCGATGGCCAACCAGATCCTTGCGATCGGCGGCGTCGCGATGGCGCAGAGCCCGAATCCCTACAAGCCGACCAAGCGCGGCGGCGGCGGTCCGCTGAAGCTGTTGTGGTGGCAGGGCCCCACCCTGCTCAATCCGCACTTCGCCACCGGCACCAAGGACCAGGACGGCTCGCGACTGTTCTACGAACCGCTGGCAAGCTGGGACGTCGACGGCCATCTCAACCCGATCCTCGCCGCCGAAATCCCCTCGATCCAGAACGGCGGGCTTTCCAAAGACGCCAAGTCGGTGGTCTGGAAACTCAAGCCCGGCGTCAAATGGCATGACGGCAAACCCTTCACCGCCGACGACGTCGTGTTCAACTGGGAATATGCCACCGACCCCGCGACCGCAGCCGTCTCGAGCGGGACCTATTCCGGCATGACCGTGGAGAAGGTCGACGACCTCACGGTCCGCATCAAGTTCAAGGATCCGACGCCGTTCTGGGCCAATGCGTTCGTCGGCGCCTATGGCTGCATCATCCCAAAGCATTTGTTCGCCGAGTACAAGGGCAGCAAGTCGCGCGAGGCGCCGAACAATCTGAAGCCGGTCGGCACCAGCCCCTACAAGTTCGTCGAGTTCAAGCCGGGCGATCTGGTGCGCGGCGAGATCAACCCCGATTACCACATGCCGAACCGGCCCTATTTCGACACGATCGAGATGAAGGGCGGCGGCGATGCGGTGTCGGCGGCGCGCGCGGTGATCCAGACCGGCGAATATGACTTCGCCTGGAACATCCAGGTCGAGGACGAGGTGCTGCTGCGGCTGGAAAAGGGCGGCAAGGGCAAGACGCTCTATGCAGTCGGCGGCGACATCGAATTCATCGCCATCAACTTCACCGACCCGAACACCGAGGTCGACGGCGAACGCTCGTCGATCAAGACCAAGCATCCGATCCTGTCGGATCCGGCGGTGCGCAAGGCGCTGGCGCTGCTGGTCGACCGCGACTCCGTCAAGAAGGTGATCTACGGCCGCGCCGGCCGCGCCACCGCCAATTATCTCAACGGCCCCGAGGAGTTCGTTTCCAAGAACACCAGATGGGAGTTCTCGGTCGAGAAGGCGAGCGCGCTGCTCGAACAGGCCGGCTGGAAGGTCGGCTCCGACGGCATCCGCGAGAAGGACGGCAAGAAGCTGAAGCTGCTGTACCAGACCTCGATCAACGGCCCGCGGCAGAAGACCCAGGCGATCGTCAAGCAGGCCTGCCAGAAGGCCGGCATCGACGTCGAGCTGAAGTCGGTGGTGGCCTCGGTGTTCTTCTCCTCCGACGTCGCCAACCCCGACACCTATTCCAAGTTCTACGCCGACATCGAGATGTTCCAGATCCCGATGACGCAACCCGACCCGGGCCTGCACATGCGCCGCTATCTGTCGCGCAATGTCGCGACCAAGGAGAACAAGTGGCAAGGGCAGAACTTCCCGCGCTGGGTCAACAAGGATTTCGACGCCGCGATCGAGGCGGCCGATACCGAGACCGATCCGATCAAGCGGGCCGAGCTCTACATCAAGTGCAACGATCTGATGTGGCAGGACACGGTGGTGATCCCGGTGATGCACCGCCTCGCAGTGGAAGCCTGCTCCAACACGGTGCGGCCCGCGCTCTCCGGCTGGGCCAACCAGACCGACAATCTGCAAGACTGGTATCGTGAAACCTGAGACACGGGGACAGATTCGGAGTTTGAGTAGGTGCATCTTCTCCCTCTCCCCGTTCTTACGGGGTCGAGACGGGCGGAGCTCGCTCTTGGAGGGTTGGGGTGAGGGGCTTTCGCAGCAAACACCGTGAAAGATGAGTTCGTGCAGAGTCCCCCTCACCCGGAATTCAAGCCGTGCTTGAATTCCGACCTCTCCCCGCACGCGGGGCGAGGTGAAGCTCGCCTTTCGACTGGAAGCAAGATCAACGTGCTCAAGGTGCGAGCGTTAGTTAGATGATCTCTCGATGAGTCAATATATCCTGCGTCGCCTGATGATCGCGATCCCGAGCCTGCTCGGGATCTCGCTCGTGCTGTTCGTGGTGCTGGCGCTCGCGCCGGGCGATCCGTTCAGCGAGCTCGCGACCAATCCGAACGTGCCGCCCGAGGTACAGGCCGCGCTGCGCGCCAAGTTCGGCCTCGACGACCCGATCTATCTTCGCTACCTGCACTGGCTCGCGGCGATGGCGCAAGGCGACTGGGGCTTTTCCTTTGTCAGCCGGATCAATGTCGACACGCTGATCCTGCAGCGGCTGCCGACCACGCTCTACGTGATCGGCTCGGCGCAGCTACTGGCGCTGTTGATCGCGATCCCGGTCGGCGTCTATGCCGCCACCCGGCCCTATTCGATCTTCGACCAGCTCGCCAACACCTTCGCCTTCATCGGCTTCTCGCTGCCGACCTTCTTCACCGGCATCCTGTTCATCCTGGTGTTCTCGGTGAAGCTGGACTGGCTGCCCTTCGTCTACACCGACGTGCCGGGCAGCGGCATTCCCTGGCTGCTGGAGATGATCCGGCAGGCGATCATGCCGGTGATGGTGCTCGGCCTGTTCCAGGCGGCGTCGATGACCCGCTTCGTTCGCTCGGCAATGCTCGACGTGATCCGGCTCGACTATGTCACCACCGCCCGCGCCAAGGGGCTCGGGCAAGCCAAGGTGATCGTCAAACACGTGATGCGCAACGCGATGATCCCGGTCGTCACGCTGATTGCGCTGCAAATGCCCGCCGTGTTCGGCGGCGCCATCGTCACCGAGCAGATCTTCCGGATTCCCGGCATCGGCTCGCTGCTGATTTCCTCCATCCTCGCCAATGACACGCCGGTCGTGATGGCCGTGACCTTCGTCTTCGCGTGTCTCGTGGTGCTGTTCAACCTGATCGCAGATGTCCTCTATGGCTGGCTTGACCCTCGCATCTCCTTCCGCTGAGCGGCGCGGCTATTCGCCCTGGCGCGAAACCTGGCGGCGCTACCGCCGGCACCGTCCGGCCGTGGTCAGCGCCGTGCTGCTGCTGCTGCTGATCGCAGCCGTCGTGATCGGTCCGTTCGTCTGGCGCGTCTCGATCAGCGACATGGACGTCGTGGCCGGCCTGCAGGGCCCCTCGCTGGCGCACCCGTTCGGCACCGACGATCTCGGCCAGGACCTGCTCGCCCGCATGATCTATGGCGGGCGCATCTCGCTCGCGGTCGGTCTCGCCGCGATGCTGGTCTCGGTGTTCGTCGGCACGCTGATCGGCGCGCTCGCCGGCATGTCGCGCGGCGCGCTCGGCTACGCGCTGATGTGGCTGACCGATCTGTTCCTGTCGCTGCCGCAGCTGCCGCTGCTGTTGATGCTGATCTATCTGTTCCGCGACGGGCTGAAGGCGATGTTCGGCCCGGAGGGCGGCATCTTCATCCTGATCGTACTGGTGATCGGCGGCTTGCGCTGGATGCCGGTCGCGCGCCTGGTGCGCGCCCAGTTCCTGTCGCTGCGCGAGAAGGAATTCGTCGAGGCGGCGCGCGCGCTCGGCGCGAGTCCGGTGCGCCAGGTGGTGCGCCACATCCTGCCCAACGCGCTGGGACCCGTGATCATCGCCGGCACGATCGACGTCGCCGCCGCCATCATCGCCGAATCGACGCTGTCGTTCCTCGGCCTCGGCTTCCCGCCGGATACGCCGACCTGGGGCCGCATCCTCTATGACGCCAAGGACTTTCTCGACATCGGCCCGCACTGGGCGCTGTTCCCGGGTGGCGCGATCTTCATCGCGGTGGTCGCCATCAATTTCATCGGCGACGGGCTGCGCGACGCGCTCGACGCTCGCAAGGTGATCTGATGGCGCTGCTCGACATCAAGGGCCTGAAAACCCATTTCACCACCGACGACGGCATCCTCCAGGCGGTCGACGGCGTCGACATCAGCATCAACCGCGGCGAGACGCTGTGCGTGGTCGGCGAATCCGGCTGCGGCAAGACCGTCACCGCGATGTCGATCCTGAAGCTGATCGCGATGCCGCCGGGCAAGATCGTCGAAGGCGAGATCATCTTCGAGGGCCGCGACCTGGTGCCGCTGACCAGCCACCAGCTCGACGACATCAGGGCCAAGGAGATCGGCTTCATCTTCCAGGAGCCGATGACCTCGCTCAATCCGGTGCTGACCATCGGCGAGCAGATCGCCGAGAGCCTGCGCCGCCACGAGGCGGTGACCAAGAAGCAGGCGCTCGAGCGCACCATCGAGATGCTGAAGCTGGTGCAGATCCCCAACGCCGCGGGCCGCGTGCATCATTATCCGCACCAGTTCTCCGGCGGCATGCGCCAGCGCGTGATGATCGCGATGGCGCTGGCCTGCCGCCCCAAGCTTGTGATCGCGGACGAGCCGACCACCGCGCTCGACGTCACCATCCAGGCGCAGATCCTCGACCTGTTGCAGGACATGAAGGAACGCTTCGGCATGGCGGTGATGCTGATCACGCACGCGATGGGCGTGGTCGCCGAGACCGCGCAGCGCGTCGTCGTGATGTACGCCGGCAAGGTGGTGGAGGAGGCGCCGGTCGACGAACTGTTCGGCAATCCCGGCCATCCCTACACTCAGGGCCTGATCCGCTCGATCCCGCGCATCGATCTCGACGCCGCGCACAAGACGCGGCTGGAGGCGATCGGCGGCTCGGTGCCGATCCTGATCAACCCGCCGCCCGGCTGCCGTTTTGCCACCCGCTGCAAATACGCCATGAGCATCTGCACCGAAAGGGAGCCGCGGCTGCGCGAGATCGCGCCCGGCCACCGCATGGCCTGCCACCTCGGAGACGCGTCATGAGCGAGCCGCTGCTGCGCGTTTCCAATCTGAAGAAGCACTTTCCGGTGCTGGGCGGCCTGCTCTCGCGCGAGGTCGGCCAGGTCTATGCGGTCGACGGCGTGTCGTTCTCGGTCAACCGCGGCGAGACGCTCGGCCTCGTCGGCGAATCCGGCTGCGGCAAGTCGACCACCGGCCGCTGCGTGCTGCGCCTGATCGAGCCGACCTCGGGCGAGGTCGTGTTCGACGGCCGGAGCGTCACCGGCCTCGGCGGCGGCGATCTGCGCGCCATGCGGCGCAACATGCAGCTGGTGTTCCAGGACCCGTTCGCCTCGCTCAATCCGCGCATGACGGTCGGCGCGATCCTCGGCGAGCCCTTCATCATCCATAACCTCGTGAGCTCGGCCAGCGAGCGCGAGGACCGCGTCGCGAGCCTCCTGGTCAAGGTCGGGCTCAAGGCCGAGCACATGCGGCGCTACCCCCATGAATTCTCCGGCGGCCAGCGCCAGCGCATCGCGATCGCACGCGCGCTGACGCTGGAGCCGAAGCTGATCGTGTGCGACGAGCCGGTCTCGGCGCTCGACGTCTCGATCCAGGCCCAGGTCATCAACCTGCTCGAGGATCTGCAGGCCGAGCTGAACCTGACCTATCTGTTCGTCGCCCACGATCTCTCGGTCGTGGAGCACATCTCCGACCGCGTCGCGGTGATGTATCTCGGCCGCATCGTCGAGCTCGCCAAGGCCAGCGATCTCTACCGCAACCCGCAGCACCCCTACACCAAGGCGCTGCTCTCGGCGGTGCCGGTGCCGGATCCCAAGGCGAAGCGCGACCGCATCCGCCTGAAGGGCGACGTGCCGAGCCCGATGAATCCGCCCAAGGGCTGCCACTTCCACACGAGATGCCCAATCGCCGAGGAGCGCTGCCGGCAGAGCGCGCCGGAGCTGCTGGAAGGCAGGAACGGGCATTCCGTGGCGTGCCATCTGGCGTAGGTCGCGCGCCAGATGCGATAGCCAGCCGGCGCGGGAGCGCACCGCCAGAAATATCGAAAACAACCCCATGCAAAGTAGCCGGCGGCTACGGGCGTTCGACACGGCACTTGACATGTCGGGCAAATCAGCGGCATCATTCGATAATTCCGAAATAATGGCGGCGATAGTTGAATCACGTCGTCAGACGTTAACGCCGCTTGGTCTTGGTCCGCGGCTTCGGTCCGGCCTTTGTCTTGATCTTCCGCCGCGGTGCAGGCGCGACGGCGTCCTCCACCTCATTCGCCTCCGTCCGCAGCGTCTCGAGCAGCCAGTCGCGAAACGCGCGCATGCCGGGCGTCACCTCGCGCGACTTCAGCCAGGTCAGCCAATAGGATCCCGCCGGGACCTCGGCCGCGAACGGACGCAGCAGCCGGCCGGAGACCAGCTCATTTTCGAACATCGCGATCGGCACTAGCCCGACGCCGACGCCGCGCGCGGCGGCTTCGGCCATCGCGACCGAACTGTCGAAGATCGGCCCCTGGATTTTCGGACACGGCGCGCCGGCGACCGCAAACCACAGCGGCCATTCCTCGGCGCGGTAGGAGCGCAGCAGGAATTCCTGCGCGAGATCGGACGGCTTGCGCAGCCGGTCCGCCGCGTCGGGACAGCACACCGGCGACAACGGCGCGGACAACAGATGGATCGCCTCGGTGCCGTGCCACGAACCGTCGCCGAAGCGCAGCGCGAGATCGAGCCCGTCGCCCGCGATGTCGACGCGGTTGTTGTTGGTGAGCAGACGCAAATCGATATAGGGATGCGCGCGCTTGAAGCGATCGACCCTTTGCAAGAGCCATCCGGTCGCGAACGTCGTGACGCAGCCGACGGTCACGACCTCGCGCGTGCCCTTGGCTTCGATGCGGTCGATCGCGGCGCCGATCCGGTCGAGCGCGTCTGACAGCACCGGCAGCAGCGCCAGCCCCTCGTCAGTGAGCACCAGCCCGCGCGGCAGGCGGCGGAACAGGCTCGTGCCCAGGAGATCCTCGAGCTGCTTGACCTGATGGCTGATCGCGGTCTGCGTCACGCGCAGCTCCAGCCCGGCGCGGGTGAAGCTGAGCAGCCGCGCGGAGGCCTCGAAGGCGCGCAGCGCGTTCAGCGGGAGATGCCGGCGCACGGCGTCATGACCAAGTTTTCCTCATGTCTCGCTGTATAAATGATTGTTTGTGCGCCGTCACGCCGCCCGGCAGGTTCGCGCCGCCAACGGGAGATTCGACATGCTGACGAGACGGACATTTGGATTACGCGCGCTGGGCCTTGCGGTGTCCTGCACTCTGGCGCGTTCAGGCGCGGCGGCGGGACCAAGCGATCCGGCGCAGCGGCTGCAGCAGGAGTTTGCGCGCATCGAGCTGGCGACCAGCGGCCGGCTCGGCGTCGCCGCACTCGACATGGAGACGGGATTGCGCGCGAGCCGGCGCGGCGACGAGCGGTTCCCGATGTGCAGCACCTTCAAAGCGTTGGCCTCGGCCGCGGTGCTGCACCGGGTCGACCGCGGCGAATCCAGCCTCGATCAGCGCGTGCAAATCGAGGCCAAGGATATCTTGGCCTACGCGCCGGTCACCAAGGCGCACGTCGGATCGGCCATGACTCTGTCCGAACTCTGCGCGGCTGCCATCACACTCAGCGACAACACCGCCGCCAACCTGCTGCTGCGCGAGATCGGCGGGCCCGCCGGTTTTACCAGCTTCTTCCGCACCATCGGCGACAATGTCAGCCGGCTCGACCGCTGGGAGGTGGAGCTGAACGAAGCCGTGCCCGGCGACCAGCGCGACACCACGAGTCCTGTCGCGATGCTGAAGGATTTGCAGCGCGTCGTGCTCGGCGACGTTCTGCAGACCGTCTCGCGCCAGAAGCTGGTGGACTGGATGGTCGCCAACAAAACCGGCGACGCAAGGCTGCGTGCCGGCGTGCCCCGCGACTGGCGGGTTGGCGACAAGACCGGCACCGGCGAGCGCGGCACCTACAACGACATCGGCGTGTTCTGGCCGCCCGGCCGCAAGCCGATCGTGGTGACGGTTTACCTGACCGGGGCAAGTGCCCCCATGGAGAAGTGCAACGAGGTGATCGCCAATGTCGCGCGCGCCGTCGCCAATGCGAGCACCGGGCAAAGCGGCTGAACCAGCGACGCCGCGACCGGCGTCGCCGACAACGTCAGGTCGGCCAGCGACCAAGCAAGTCGCTCGCCGCCTCGAACAACGCTGCAACGCGCAACAGTTCGGCATCGGCCCGGAAGCGGCCGACCAGGTGCAGTCCGATCGGCAGGCCGTCGCGGCCGAAACCTGCGGGGATGCTGACGGCGGGATGACCTGTCATGTTGAACAGCATGGTCCAGGGAAACCAGTGCGGCCGCACGCTGTCGAAACTCCGGCCGTCGATCTCGATCGTGCCGAACAGGTCCTGGTCGATCGGCAGAGCCGACCGGGTCAAGGTCGGCATCGCCAGGAGATCGCCGCGCGCGAACAACGACTGCACCCGGCGGAACAGCGCGGTGCGCTCGAACATCGCCCGCTGGTAGTCGACACCGCTGACCTGCGCCGCCAACGCGAGCTGCTTCAGGAAGGTTGCGCTGAGATCATTTTGATGATCGGCCGCGAGCTTCTCGAAGCGGGTGCGCCAGACTGTGTGATTGATCGCACGCCAGATCGGCTCGATGTCAAAGCCGTCGCCGGAAAACTCTTCGAGCTCGGCGCCGAGGCTCGCCAGACGGTCGAGGCTTGCCTTGAACGCGGCAGCCACATCGGACGTGACCGGACGCCGCGGCGGCGACACGCAGAACAGCACCCGCCGGCCCTTGAGGTCGCCGCGCGGCGCGGCAAGCCCGAGATAGTCAGGCACCGGCACCCCGATCGACCAGGGGTCCGACGGATCCTCTCCCGCCATCGCCTGCATCATCAGCGCCGTATCGGCAACGGTGCGCGTGGTCGGCGTGACATAGGTCTGGTTACCGAAAGCATCCTGCACCTGGCTGTGCGGGATCACCCCGTTGCTCTGCTTGATTCCGACCACGCCGTTGCAGGCGGCGGGAATCCGGGTGGAGCCGCCGCCATCGGTCGCAACCGCCAGCGGCGCGATGCCGCTCGCGACGGCCACCGCCGCGCCGCCGCTGGAGCCGCCACTGGACCGCTCGGCACTCCATGCATTGCGGGTCCGCCCGAACAGCGGCGAGTCGGTCAGGCACTTGCTGCCGAACTCCGGCGTCGTGGTCTTGCCGATCAATATGCCGCCCTGGGCACGGAGGCGGGCCACCGCGACGGCGTCATTGTCGGGCACGTTGTCCCGGTACGGCACCGCGCCGAAGGTCGTCCGGACGTCTTTGGTGTTGACGATGTCCTTCACGGTGAAGGGGATGCCGTGGAGCAGACCTAGCGGCTCGCCAGCCGTGATTTGCCGCTCGGCGGCTTTCGCCTGCGCCATCGCCGCATCGCCGCACAGCGTGATGAAGCAGTTCAATTCGGGTTGCAGCCGCTCGGCACGGGCGAGCACCGCGCGCGTAACCTCGACAGGCGAAACCTCCTTGCGGGCGATGCGCCCATGAAGCTCAACGGCAGACAGCAAACACAGATCGTCGCTCATTTGGCAAGGACTCGCGTCAGACATGGTCGACGCCCGCATCGTGCCGCGCGGCATGCGGCAAGTCCATCGGCTCGGACGCATGGCGCGCCGCCACGGAGCCACGACGGCGCATGGCCTGCCGAGTCGGCGGGCAGTTCCCGGCCGCGCGGCTTGGCAGCGACGGAAGATCATGCGACGCTCGAACCGAATGGCGCTGCTGTCAGCATGACGGAGGACCACGCCTTGTATCGCCGCATCGCCCTCGCCGCGCTGATCGTTGCCGGCAGTGTGCACGGCAGCCTCGCGGCGCCCGATCCGGCGCGGTGCCGAGAGCTGATCCGCAAATACGAAACCGACAACGCCCAGCTCAGCGCGATCGAGATCTCGCTGTCGCTGTTTGCGGCCGCCAATGCCGATTGCATCAACCTTGCCACCGAGCTGCTCGATCACGGCGCCTCGGTCGATGCGCGGGACCGCCTGGGCGCAAGGCCGCTGAGCCACGCCGCCCGCTCCGGCCATCTTGCCATGGTCGACCTGCTGCTGGCGCGCGGCGCGCCGGTCGATGCACGCAACCTCGCGGGATCGACCGCGCTGTACTTTGCCGCCGAGCGCGGCCATGTCGCGATCGTGCAGCGCCTGATCGACCGCGGCGCCGACGTCAATCTCACCGGACGCAGCGGCGCCTCCCCGGTCGCGGCCGCCGCCTATGCCGGCCGGGACATGGTGGTGCGCACGCTGCTGGCGCACGGCGCCGACGGCCGCAAGGCAGACGACACCGGCAAGCCGCCGGTCGTCTACGCCGCGGCGGGCGGCCAGCTCGGCATTGTCAAGCAGTTGCTCGCGCGCGAGATCGACATCAACGCGCGCTACGCCAACGATCTGACGCTCCTGATGTGGGCGGCCGGGCCCGACGAGACCGTGCCGGAGGCGCAGGCACTGGAGGTCGTCTCGTATCTGCTGGACGCCGGCGCCAAGGTCGACGACCGCGATGCGCGCGGCCGCACGGCGCTGATGATCGCCGCCGAAGGCAATCATCCGGCGATTGCAAAAGCGCTGCTCGCGCATGGCGCCGACCCTGCGCTGGCCGACAAGGCCGGCAAGCACGCCGCCGATCTCACCATCCTGTCGGCGCTGCGCGAGGAACTGACGCCGCGCTGAGGCGACTTGCTCGGACGTCATGGCCGGGCTTGTCCCGGCCATCCACGTCTTCCTTTGCCTGGATACCAAGACGTGGATGCCCGGGACAAGCCCGGGCATGACGAGTGTCCGCAGCTACAGCCCCGCCAGATAGTCCACCAGTGCGGCAAGGTCGTCGGGCGACGTTGCCAGCATCAGGTCGGACATGCCGGGATTGTTGCCGCGCGCGCGGGTGCGGAAATCGGCGATGGTCTTGGCGAGGTAATCCCGTCCCATGCCGGCAAGCCGCGGCACCGTGCCGTCGCCCTGGAAGCGATCGAGATGGCAGGCCGGGCAGCCGACCGAGCGGCTGGCACTGACCGCCTTCTCCGCCACGTCCTTGGGCGCACGCGGCTGGCCGAGGTCAGGCCACGGCTTCTGCGAAAAATATTCCGCGATCGCCAGCATGTCGTCGCGCTCGAACTGCGCCGCGATCGGCTGCATGATCTCGCTCTTGCGATCGCCGCGCTTGAAATCGCGCAGCTGGATGTAGAGATAGCCGGCCTGCTGGCCCCAGATCGTCGGAATGGTCTTGTCGACCGGCTTGCCGTTCTCGCCGTGGCAGCCGGCGCAGACCTGCACTTTTTCCTCAATCGTCTCTGCGCGCGCCTGCGCCGCAATCAGCAACAGCGCGGCGCCGCAAATCATCAATTTACCGAACATTGGCTCATCCTGAGGCGCAGTATCGGTCCACCTCCGTCATTGCGAGGAGCTCGCGACAATCTTGCAAAGCAATTTTGCGCTGGAGCGACGAAGCAATCCATGCTTCCACAAACGCGGCACAATGGATTGCTTCGCTTCGCTCGCAATGACGTGGCTGGACCTTTTATCCGAACAAAACAGAAGCGGGACCGAACCGGTCCCGCCTCGCCGTCAATGTTTGCACGCGTGACGATGCATCAGGCCCGGGCTCAGTCGAGCGTGAAGGCGATGATGTTGTTGCCACGCTTGTAGTCGAGCTGGGTGTTACCGCCCGCACCGACCACGATATATTGCTTGCCGCCAACCATGTAGCTCGACGGCGGCGCGTTGACGCCGGCGCCGGCCCGGAAGCTCCACAGCTCCTTGCCGTTCGACGAATTGTAGGCCGCGAACTTGCCGTTGCCTTCGCCAGTGAAGACCAGGCCGCCGGCGGTGGCGAGGATGCCGCCGATCATCGGCTCGGGCGTGTTGACCTGCCATTTGATCTTGCCGTTGTTGTAGTTCACCGCGGTGATGTTGCCCGCCTGCTTCTCGCCCGGGATCACCTTGAAGGCACCGCCCAGCCACAGCTTGCCGTTCGGATAGGCCGAGCTCTCGACGTGGTAGGTCATCGGCTGGTGCAGGTTGATGGCGTAGGCCAGCTCCTGTCCCGGATCGGTCGCGATCGGCGACCATTCGACGCCGCCATTGGCGCCGGGCAACATGCGCGCGCCTTCCTTGGTCGGCAGCACCCACATGTTCTCCTGCGGCACCATCGCCTCGGAGAAGCGGATCAGACTGCAGTCCTTGCGATCGTGCACATAGATGTGCCCGGTCTTGCCGGCATGAATGACGCCGGGAATCGTCTTGCCGCTCTTGTCCTTGACGTTGACCAGCACCGTCGGGCTGACCGCGTCGAGGTCCCAGACGTCATGGGCGATGTACTGGAAGTGGCAGACATACTTGCCGGTGTCGAGATCGAGCGAGACCAGCGAGTTGGTGTAGAGGTTGTCGCCGGGCCGGTTCGACCCGTCGAGGTCGGGCGACGGGTTGCCGACGACGAAGTAGATCCGGTTGGTCGCGAGATCGACCGACGGGTTCTGCCACACGCCGCCACCGAGCTTGGCATAGGGATCGCCGATCTTGGCGAGCATGTCCTTCTCGGCCTGGATATTGCGGTGCATGTCGCGGCCGGTGGCATCCTTGGTCGCCCAGACACCGACGGAGTTCTCCGGAATGGTGTGGAAATTCCAGAGCTGCTTGCCGGTCTTGGCGTCGTAGGCGCGCACGAAGCCGCGGATGCCGTACTCGCCGCCATTGGTTCCGATCAGCACCTTGTCCTTGACCACGGTCGGCGCCATCGTCTCGCTGTAGCCGAGCTCGGGATCGGCGATATTGGTGGTCCAGACCACCTCGCCGGTCTTGGCATTCAGCGCCATCAGCTTGGAATCGAGCGTCGCCAGATAGACCCGGTCGCCGAGCACCTGGACGCCGCGATTGTTGGGACCGCAGCAATAAACCGTGATCGGGCCCATCTTGTGGGCGTAGTGCCAGAGCTGCTGACCGGTCTTGGCGTCGAGCGCATAGACATGGCTGAACGACGTCGTGACGAACATCACGCCATCGACGACGATCGGAGATGTCTCAAGCGATTCCTTGACGTCGGTCTGGAAGATCCATGCGACGTGCAGGTCCTTCACATTGTCCCGGCTGATCTGCTTGCCCGGATAGAATCGCGTCTGGGCATAGTTGCCGTTGGTGAGCAGGAAATCCCTGCTGTTCTTGTCGGCGGCGTTGAGCTGCTCCTGGGTCACCGGAGAAACATTGGCGTTGCCGAGGACCGACTGCTTCTCCTGCTTGACTTCCTGCGCGATGGCGGCGCCCGACAACAGGCCAACGCCGAGCGCGGCGGCGAATGCCGCAATCCCTCTCACATACATATCTTCCCCCGTTATTTCTTGGTTGCAATATTAGGGATGCGTGTCTGCTACTTCCCTTCGAGGCCCGGTCGCCCTGGCGAGCCCGCAACCCGTTGCGCGGCCTGGTTGCGCTGCAATAGACGATCAAAAAAAGACGACGACAGGTATCGATGGATGGGTTCCATGTTAGCGCGGTCTTTCACAAAGACAACCGATGCGCTCAATGCGAAGCCGAAGCAGCATGACTTCGTACGATCGAAATGCAGCGATCGCGGGTTGGCATCAAATCCAAGCGATATCGGGTGCTTCGGACGCCTTCACGCATCACAGGGCGGATTTGCCTTCGCAGGCGCAGCACACAAAATGAGACTAAGCGTCAAGCGACGGCATCGCGCAAGACACCGCGCCGGCTGAGGCCGTGCATGGCCTACCAATAGTCGGCCGGCAACTCCCGGCTGCGCGGCGGATCGGCGCCGGGCCGCGTGCAGGTGAAAGCGGCGCATTTGCAGGCAAAGGACAACGCACGGGTCAGCTCGGCTGCGGAGACGTCGCGCAACTGCGGCTGCGCGATCCGGTCCAACCGATGCAACGCGGCGAGCAGCGCCGCCTGAAAGCTGTCGCCGGCGCCGATCGTATCGACGACGTTGACCACCGGCGCTTCGGCCGCGATCGGTCCGGCCTTGCGATGCCAGGCACAGGCGCCATCATTGCCGCGCGTAATGACGACGAGCGATGCGCCGCCTGACAGCAGCGCCTCGGCCCGCGCAGCATGGGCCTCGTCACCAAACAGATAGGCGAAGTCGACGTCGGACATCTTCACGACGTCGGCCTTGCCGCAGAACGCCAGCATGCGCGCGCGATAGGCGTCCTTGTCCTTGACGAGGTTCGGCCGGCAGTTCGGATCGAGCGAGATCGTCACGTTCGGCCGCGCATCCTCGATCAAGGCCAGCGTCTCCGCCGCACCCTTGTCATGGACCAGCGTGGTCGAGCCGGTGTGCACGCAGGTGACACCGTCAAGCGCGACCGCATCGCGCCGATAGGTCCAGTTCCGCGACGCGGTGTCGGCGTCATAGAAGGCGTATTGCGTCTCGGTGCCGGTGACGCGCGCAAAGGCCAGCGTCGCCTGGCGATTGCTGCGGGTGGCGCGACGAAGATCGACGCCGGACGCCGCGGCATGATCGGCGATCATCCTGCCGAAGGTGTCGGTCGAGATGCCGCCGACAAAGCCGGTGGGAACATCGAGCCGGGCGCTGCCGATCGCGATGTTGAGGCAGGAGCCGCCGACCGCGGGCGTCAAGGCCTCACGTCCATCCGCCGTCTTCGACGGCAGGAAATCGATCAGCGCATCTCCGCAACTCAGCAGCATGGGGCAAACCTTACGTCGGCGCTTCGCCGGGCGCCCGCCTCATCGCCTCGCGGCTGTCGCGGTCGAGCTCCCGCAGCAGCTTGTGCACGCCGCGCTTCTTGCGGTGGAACCCGGCAAGCTCCGGCCTGGTCGGCTCGCTCAACCGCCCGAGCGCCGACATGCCGGCCATCGCCGCATTGATCGAGTTGTGCGCACCGCTGGCGACCGCGCCCAGCATCGCGGCGCCGAGCAAGACGGGTTCTTGCGTCTGCGGCAGCGCCACCGTGTAGCCGGTCGTGTCGGCCATGATCTGGCGCACCAGGGGGCTGCGGCTCGCGCCGCCGCCGATCACGATGGTCTTGCCGTTGACGCCATGCGCCTGCAAGGCGTCGATGACGTCGGCAAGGCCATAGGCCAGCCCGCACAGGCCGGCAATGAACAGCCGCTCCAGCGCCGACGCGTCGGTGTCGAGATCGAGCCCCGCGATCACCGCGCGCGAGCCGGGATCGGCATAGGGCGAACGGTTGCCGAGGAACTCCGGCAGAACGTGAACGTTGCGCGCGAGCAGCGCCGCAGCACCGGCATTGCCGCTGCGCGCCAGGATGCGCCTCTCGAGATATTCGATGACGTCGACGCCGTCGGTCTTCGCCGCGAGCGCAACCTCGGCATGCGCCGGATGCGACTTGAGCAGGTGATCGATCGCGGCGCCCGCCGCCGATTGGCCGCCCTCGTTCAGCCAGAAGCCCGGCACCATGCCTTCGAAATACGGACCCCAGACGCCGGGCACGAAGCAGGGATCGACCGTCGTCGCCATGATGCAGGCCGACGTTCCCATGATGTAGGCGAGCCGTTGGCAGACATCGACCTCGGCGCCGGAGCCATCGCGGCCGCCGATTGCGCCGACGCCGCCGGCATGGGCATCGATCAGGGAGGCACCGACCGCGGTTCCCGGCAGCAGGCCGAGATCGCGCGCGGCATCCTCGGACAGCCCGCGACCGAGCGGCGAGCCGGGCGGCACGATCTCGCTGCCGATCCGCCCAAAACGGTCGGCCGCGAGCGCCTCGAGCCCGACCCGCTTGAAAAAGGATTCGCTCCAGCCGCCCTCGCCGGCGACATAGGTCCATTTGCAGGTGACCGTGCAGGTCGAGCGCGCCAGCGAGCCGGACGCGCGGAACGACAGATAGTCGGCAAGATCGAAGAAATGCCCGGCGGCCTCGAAGGTCGCGGGCAGATGCCGCTTCAGCCAGAGGATCTTCGGGATCTCCATCTCCGGCGAGATGGCGCCGCCGACATAGCGCAGCACCTTATCGCCGGTCGCGTTGACGAATTCGGTTTCATCCATCGCGCGGTGATCCATCCAGACCACGACATTGCGTACGGGATCGCCGGACGGGCTGACGGTGAGCGGCCGGCCTGCCCTGTCGAGCACGACCAGCGAACAGGTCGCGTCGAAGCCGATGCCTTTGACGTGTTCGGCGGCAACCGCAGCCTCCCGCATCGCATGGCGCACCGAGGCAACGCAGGCCGCCCAGATGTCATCGGACGATTGCTCGACGATATCGCCGGGCTCGTGCCAGACCCGGATCGGATGCCGGGCCGACCCGAGCAGCTTCCCCGACTCGTCGAACACGCCCGCCCGGGCGCTGGTGCTGCCGACATCCACCCCGATATAGGCTTGCCGCATGACCGCTCTATCTTCCGTTGAGCATGATCCCCGGACGCAAGCCTACCAGCAAGTGTAGCCGCCATCGACCAGAACGATGCTTCCGGTCATCAGGCTCGCCGCCTCGGACGCCAGGAACAGCACCACGGAGGCGATCTCGTCAACCTGCCCCATCCGCGCCATCGGGGTTCCACCGATCCAGGCGTCGTACATTCTAGGGCTGTTCTTCACGAAGGCGTTCAGCGGCGTCTCGATGTAGGTCGGCGCGACGGCGTTGACGCGGACCCCGCGCGCGCCCCATTCGGCGGCGAGCGATTTCGTCAGATGATGCACCGCGGCCTTGGAGGCGTTGTAGAAGCACTGTTCCTGCGGCTTGTTGACGATGAAGCCGGACATCGAGCCGACATTGACGATGGTGCCGGACTTCGCCTTCAGCATGTGATTGCCGAAGGCGCGGCAGCACCAGAAGGTGCCGTTCAGGTTGACGTCGATGACGTTGAGCCAGTGCTCGTCGGTCACGGTTTCCGCCGGCGTCTCGCTGCGGGCGATGCCTGCATTGTTGACGAGAATGTCGACCTTGCCGTACTTGCCGACCAGTTCGTCGGCGACCGCGGCGACGCGGCCGGAATCCGTCACGTCCATCAGCGCGATGTCGGCGTCGAAGCCCTTGGCCTTCAGCGCCGCCTGCGCGTCATTGGCAACCTTGGCGTCGCGGTCGCCGATGATGACCTTGGCGCCGGCTTCGGCGAGCGCCTCGGCGCAGGCGAGCCCGATGCCCTGACCCGCGCCGGTGATGATGGCGGTCTTGCCGCCGAGCCTGAATTTTTCGAGATACATTTTCTTCTTCCTTAGCTTCTTTTTGAGCATGATCTGTTCGGAAAACCGCTTCACGCTTTGCGCTAACGCGACCCTCCGGGTCCGGATCATGCTCTACGCGTGAATCGATTTTCCGCTGTCATCGAAACGGTGGATGCGCGCCGGATCCGGGATCAGCGACACCCGGTCGCCGGGATGCAGGTCAAGCTCGCCGACATAGCGCGCGGTCAGCATTCCCAGCGGTCCGGCGTCGACATAGAGGAAAGTGTCGCTGCCGAGATGCTCGGCGACCGAGACGGTGCCGTGCCAGCCGCCCTGCCCGTCGCGCTCGACCCTCAAATGCTCGGGCCGTACCCCGATGGTCGCGGCGCCCTGCTGCTTGGCGATCTCACCGGTGACGAAATTCATCTTCGGCGAGCCGATGAAGCCGGCGACGAACAGGTTGGCCGGCTTCTCGTAGAGCTCGAGCGGCGAACCGTATTGCTCGATCTTGCCGCCGTTCAGCACCACGATCTTGTCCGCCATGGTCATGGCCTCGACCTGGTCGTGGGTGACGTAGATCGCCGTGGTGCCGAGCTGCTTCTGCAACCGCGTCACCTCGAGCCGCATCTGCACGCGCAGCGCGGCGTCGAGATTGGACAGCGGCTCGTCGAACAGGAACGCCTTCGGTTCGCGCACGATGGCACGCCCGATCGCGACGCGCTGGCGCTGACCGCCAGAGAGCTCGCGCGGCTTGCGGTCGAGATAGGGCGTGAGATTGAGAGTTGCCGCGGCCGCCTCGACCTTGCGGTTGATCTCGCCCTTGGCGATCCCGGCCATTTTCAGGCCGAACGCGATGTTGCCGCGCACGCTCATATGCGGATAGAGCGCGTAGGACTGGAACACCATCGACAGCCCGCGCTTGGCCGGCGGCACATCGACGACATTGCGCCCGTCGATCAGGATGGCGCCGCCGGTGACATCCTCGAGCCCCGCGATCAGCCGCAGCAGCGTGGTCTTGCCGCAGCCGGACGGGCCGACGAAGACAACGAAGGAGCCGTCGGCGATGTCGAGATCGGCGCCCTTGATGATGTGGACCGGCCCGAACGATTTTTGCACACCCTGCAGCGTAATCTGACCCATGGCAAAAGCCTTTCTGCTACTTGACCGCGCCGAAGGTCAGTCCGCGGACGAGCTGCCGCTGACTGAACCAGCCGAGCACGAGAATGGGCGCGATCGCGAGCGTCGACGCCGCCGACAGTTTCGCCCAGAACAATCCTTCCGGGCTGGAATAGGACGCGATGAAGACGGTGAGCGGCGCCGCCTCGAGCGTCGACAGATTGAGGGTCCAGAACGCCTCGTTCCACGCCAGGATCAGATTGAGCAGCAACGTCGAGGCCAGCCCCGGCACCGCCATCGGCGTCAGCACATAGATCAGCTCGCGGCCGATCGTGGCGCCGTCCATCCGCGCCGCCTCGAGGATGTCCTTGGGGATCTCCTTGAAATAGGTGAACAGCATCCAGATCACGATCGGCAGATTGCCGAGGCACAGGATGAAGATCAGGCCGGAGCGAGTGTCGAGCAGGCCGAAGGTGCGGTAGATCAGATAGATCGGCACCAGCACGCCGACCGGCGGCATCATCTTGGTGGAGAGCATCCAGAGCAGCACGTCCTTGGTCCGCTTGGTCGGCGAGAACGCCATCGACCACGCCGCCGGGATCGCGATCAGCATCGCGATCAAGGTCGAGCCGCCGGCGATGATGATCGAGTTGAGCGCGTGGTGGAAATAGTCGCTGCGCTCCTGCACCGTGGCGTAGTTCTCGGTGGTCCAGTGGAAGAACAGGAACGAGGGCGGGATCGCGAACGCCTCGAGCTCGGTCTTGAAGCTCGCCAGCACCATCCAGAGGATCGGGAAGAAGATCAGGAAGCCGACCAGCCAGGCCGCCAGCGTCGAGATCACCTTGCGCCGTGTCGTGACCATCCGCGCCATGACGTTACGCCTCCAGATTCCGGCCGACGATACGAACGAGGAAGAAGGCGACGATGTTGGCGAGCACCACCGCGACCAGGCCGCCCGCCGAGGCGCTGCCGACGTCGTACTGGATCAGCGCCTGCGAATAGATCAGGAAGGCGATGTTGGTGGTTTGCAGGCCGGGGCCGCCGCCGGTGGTGACGAAGATCTCCGCGAACACCGTGAGCAGGAAGATGGTCTCGATCAGGATCACCACCGTGATCGGGCGCGCCAAATGCGGCAGCGTGATGTAGATGAAGGTCGAGATCGCGCTCGCGCCGTCCATCTCGGCCGCCTCCTTCTGCTCCTCGTCGAGCGATTGCAGCGCGGTCAGCAGAATCAGGGTTGCGAACGGCAGCCATTGCCAGGAGATGATCAGGATCACCGAGAACAGCGGCGCGTCGTTGAACCAGTCGATCGCCGGCAGCCCGAACAGATGCGCGATCCAGGCGAACAGGCCCGACACCGGATGCATCAGCAGGTTCTTCCAGACCAGCGCGCTCACCGTCGGCATCACGAAGAACGGCGCGATCACCATCAGCCGGACGATCGAGAGCCCGACCACCTGCTGGTCGAGCAGCAGCGCCAGCGGCACGCCGAGGATGATCGTGATCGCGAGCACCGAGCCGACCAGCACCAACGTGTTCTGCAACGAGGCGAGGAAGGCCGGATCGGTCAGGAAGTAGCGGAAATTCTCCAGCCCAACGAATGATTCAGAGCCGGGATCGAGCAGATTGTAATGCAGGGTCGCGAAATAGATCGTGAGCGCCAGCGGCACGATCATCCAGATGAACAGCAGCGCCACCGCGGGCGTGAGCAGCGTGCGTGCGAGCAGTTGGGTCTGCTGGGTCGCCATCCCCGCCTCCTTCTCAAGGAAAGGAGCGACCATCCCGCTGCGGGACAGGATGGTCGCAAGTACCCAGCTCGGGAGGTCTAAGCTGGTCGGGCGGCCAAGGCGTTCGACGCGCCCTGGCTTTGGTTCCGGCGTGCTCTACTTGATGTAGCCCGCGCGCTTCATTTCGCGCTCGGTCACGGACTGCGCAGCGGTGAGCGCCGCATCGACGGTGGTCGAGCCTGAGAGCGCCGCGGAGAACTGCTGGCCCACCTGGGTGCCGATACCCTGGAATTCAGGGATCGCCGCGTACTGCACGCCGACGTAAGGCACCGGCTTCACCGTCGGCTTGTTCGGATCGGCGGCATCGATCGAGGCCAAGGTCAGCTTGGCGAAGGGGGCGACCTTCAGATAGTCGGGGTTGTTGTACAGCGAGGTGCGCGTGCCCGGCGGCACGTTGGCCCAGCCTTCCTTCGCGGCGACGAGCTTGGTGTAATCCTTGCTGGTCGCCCAGGCGATGAACTTCTCGGCCGCCTCGACCTTCTTCGAACCGGCAGGAACCGCGAGACTCCATGCCCACAGCCAGTTGGCGTTCTTGCCGAGCCCGGTGTTCGGCGCCAGCGCGAAGCCGACCTTGTCGGCGACCGTGGATTCCTTCGGATTGCTCACGAACGACGCCGCCACGGTGGCATCGATCCACATCGCGCATTTGCCGGCGTTGAACAGTGCGAGGTTCTCGTTGAAGCCGTTGGAAGAGGCGCCGGGAGGGCCGGCCTGCTTCATCAGGTCGACATAGGTCGTCAGCGTCTTCTTCCATTCCGGCGAATTGAACTGCGGCTCCCACTTCTCGTCGAACCAGCGCGCACCAAAGGAATTCGCCATCGCGGTCAGGAACGCCATGTTCTCGCCCCAGCCGGCCTTGCCGCGCAGGCAGATGCCATAGACGCCGGCCGACTTGTCGGTCAGCTTCTTGGCGGCGTCGACCACGAAGTCCCAGGTCGGGCTCTCCGGCATCTTCAGGCCGGCCTTGTCGAACAGGTCGGTGCGATACATCACCATCGAGCTCTCGCCGTAGAACGGCGCGGCGTAGAGCTTGCCGTCGACCGAGACCGCATCCTTGATCTTGGGCAAGAGGTCGCCGACGTCGTAATCGGCGCCGAGCTTGTCGAGCGGCACCAGCCAGTTCTTCTTGGCCCAGATCGGCACCTCATAGGTGCCGATGGTGAGCACGTCGAACTGGCCGCCTTTGGTAGCGATGTCGGTGGTCACGCGCTGGCGCAGCACGTTCTCCTCGAGCGTCACCCATTTGACGGTGATGTCGGGGTTCTTCGCGGTGAATTCGCTGGTGAGCCCCTGCATGCGGATCATGTCGCCATTGTTGACGGTCGCCACCGTCAGCGTGGTCTGGGCGATCGAGGGGGCAGAGATCAAAACAGCAGCCGCGCCCGCAACGGCGCAAAGGACGTTTTTCAAGGTGACCTCCCTTATGTCACGTTGAGCATATGCCCACGTGTTGAGCTTATGTTCAACCTGTCGCCAAATTTTGTCAAGCGCGCGGGAGCGCCGTCCCGCGCGTTCGCGGGTTCCACTGCACGCTGGAATGGAGGTGTTTGCGGAGATGAAGAAGGGCGCTGGGACCCAGAAGGCAACTTGATTTGCGGCCACAGCGGGACTGCGCTCCCTCGCCCCGTTCTTACGGGGAGAGGGTTGGGGTGAGGGGCTCTTTCCGCGCATACGAAGCGGACGAATGCACGGAGACTCCCCCTCACCCGGATCGCATCTCCGATGCGATCCGACCTCTCCCCGCAAGCGGGGCGAGGTGAAGTACGACTCGTGGCTCCTACCGATCCAGCACCGCGCGCGCGGTGGCCTCATCGGTGATGAGGCCGTTGACCACCCGGCCCGCCAATGCGGCCTTGATCGACGGCACCTTGGCGGCGCCGACGGCTGCCGCGATCGTGGTCGCTTCCGCGGGGATCTGCGGCGGAATGCTCGTCAACCGCTTGTTGGTGCCGCCCTTGATCAGGCGGCCCTTGGCGTCATAGGCCCAGCCGGTCACTTCGCCGACCGCGCCGAGCCGCATCATCTCCAGCAGCTCCTCGCGGGTGACGAAGCCGTCGACATGGACCTGGGCCTTCTGGTCCATCTGGCCGATGCCGATCAGGCGCAGATCGGCCTTGGCGGCGACCGCCCTCACCCGCGCGATCGGGTCGATGCGGACCATGCGGTTGCGCTCGTCCTCGCTCGACATCAGGAACGGCAGCGGCATCGGGTAATGGCGCGCGCCGGTGCGGTCGGCGAGCCGTCCCACCGTGTCGTAGAAGCTCGCCGAGCCGTCGGCGGAGATGTTGCCGACCAACGAAACGATCTGGTGATCGGGCCGCTCGATCGGCGAGACCCGCTCGACCGCGGCGCGCACCGCGCGGCCGGTGCCGAGCGCCACGATCACGGGCGTCTCCGAGCGCAGCGTCGTCTCCAGCAGATTGGCGCTGCGCTCAGCGATTCCCGCATTCGACAGCGGCGCCGCCGGATCGGTCGGCACGACGTCGCAATGCACCAGATCGAACCGTGCCTTCAGCCGGGAAGCCAGCTCCATGCAGGCCGCGATGGGATGTTCGAGGCGAAACGTGATCAGCCGCTCCGCCAGGCACAGCGACACCAGGCGCTGCGCGGAGGCGCGCGACACCTGCAGCATTTTCGCAATCTCATCCTGGGTGTGGCCCGCGATGAAATAGAGCCAGCCGGCGCGCGCCGCATCGTCGAGGCGAGACTTTTCGTTGTCGGGCGCAGCCATCGTCTTGCGTCAGCCTTCCATCCAGAAATCCGTCATCGCGGCGAAGATTCGATCCGCCCCCGCTTGCCGCAGCAGAGCACTGCCATCCGCCAACCGATAGTGGGCGCCGCCGACAAATCCCCACACTTTCATGCCCGCCGCCTTCGCGGCCATCACGCCGCTGACGCTGTCCTCGATCACGAGCGTGCGGCGCGGCGCAGCGTCCATCGCGCTTGCCGCATGCAGGAACAGATCAGGGGCCGGCTTGCCGTGCCTGACCATCTGCGCGGTGTAGAGCCGCGGCCCGAAGCTGGCGGCGAGGCCGGTCAGCTCCAGCGAAAACTTCACCCGCTCGAGATCGCTCGATGAGGCGACACAATATGGCAGCTGCAATTCCTCGAGCACCGCCGCGATGCCGGCGATCGGCTTCAGTCGGGAGCGGAAGGTCTCACGGACCTGCAGCGCCAGGTCTGGCAGAAACGTCTCGGGCAGCGGCTTTCCGACGCCCCGGCAGTAGTCGACCAGGGCCGCGGTGCTGCGGCCGAGGAAGAGTTCGAGCGCCCGCTCGGTGCTCATCCCGATGCCGGCCTGGACCATTGCCTCGGCGAGACAGCGGCAGCTCAATTCCTCGCTGTCGACGAGCACGCCGTCGCAGTCGAAGATGACGAGATCAGTCTCGGGAAGCCGCGGATCCATCCCGACATGAGATCATATGCTCACGCCATGAGCAATAGATCACAGTTTCCGCGCGGAATGTCGCGCCTCAAATGGTCGCGGTGCACCGCCAGGGATGCTGTGCGACAAGGCGAAATGCCGCATGACACACCTCTGATCGCGACCATCGTCGCGGGTCTCGGATTAGCTTTCGTCTTCGGAACCATCGCCCAGCGCTTTCGGGTTCCGCCACTGGTCGGTTATCTGCTCGCGGGCGTGGCCGTCGGTCCCTTCACACCCGGCTTCGTTGCCGATCAGGCGCTGGCAACCGAGCTCGCGGAGCTCGGTATCATTCTCCTGATGTTCGGCGTCGGCCTGCATTTCTCGCTGAACGATCTGTTGTCGGTGCGGGCGATCGCGGTGCCCGGCGCGATTGCGCAGATTGCGGTCGCCACGTTGATGGGCCTCGGCCTCGCGCTGTTGATGGGCTGGACCGTCGGCGCGGGTCTCGTGTTCGGCCTCGCGCTGTCGGTCGCAAGTACCGTCGTGCTGTTGCGCGCGCTGCAGGAGCGCCGCCTGATGGACACCGAACGCGGCAAGATCGCGGTCGGCTGGCTGATCGTCGAAGACCTCGCCATGGTGCTGGCGCTGGTGCTGTTCCCGGCGGTGGCGAGCTTGCAAGGCGGCGATGGCGCGGCGCTCACCTCCGACCCCCTCGCCGCCCGTTTCGGTCTCGGGCTCACCGGCGTGCTGGTGCTGACGCTGATCAAGATCGCCGTGTTCATCGCGCTGATGCTGGTGGTCGGGCGCCGGCTGATCCCGTGGGTCCTGCACTACATCGCGCATACCGGCTCGCGCGAGCTGTTCCGGCTGACCGTGCTCGCGATCGCGCTCTGCATCGCATTCGGCGCCACCAAGCTGTTCGGTGTCTCGCTGGCGCTCGGCGCCTTCTTCGCCGGAATGATGCTGCGGGAATCGCCGCTCAGCCAGCGCGCGGCCCAGGAAACACTGCCGCTGCGCGATGCGTTCGCGGTGCTGTTCTTCGTCTCCGTCGGCATGCTCTTCGACCCGATGAGCGTGGTCCGCGAGCCCTGGCCATTCGTCGCGACGCTGTTCGTCATCGTGGTCGGCAAGTCGATCGCAGCCCTTCTGATCGTCGTGCTGTTCCGTCATCCGATGGCAACCGCCCTGATGATCTCGGCGAGCCTCGCCCAGATCGGCGAATTCTCCTTCATCCTGGCCGAACTCGGCGTTGCGCTCAATCTGCTGCCGAAGGCCGGCCGCGACCTGATCCTGGCGGGCGCGATCTTCTCGATCATGCTCAACCCGCTGGTGTTCGCGGTGGTCGACTGGCTGACGTCGCGGCTCGAGAAGCCGCAGGCTTCCTCGCCAACTGCCGCAGCTTCTGAACCAATCCCGGTCACCGAATTGCAGGATCACACCATCCTGGTCGGCTACGGCCGGGTCGGCAGCATCGTCGGCGATGCGCTGCATCAACGCAGCGCGCCGTTCCTCGCGGTCGAGGCGTCCGACGACATGGTCGCCAAGCTCAAGGAGCGCGGCATCGAAGCCCTGATGGGCAACGCCGCGCGCGCCAGCGTGCTGCGCGCGACCAATCCGGCCGGCGCGCGATCGCTGGTCATCGCCATTCCCGAAGCCTTCGAGGCCGGCCAGATCGTCGAACAGGCGCGCGCCGCGAATACCGATATCCAGATCATCGCCCGTGCGCATTCCGACGCCGAGGTCGATCATCTCAAGGCACTAGGCGCCGACATCGTGATCATGGGCGAGCGCGAGATCGCCCGCGGCATGATCGAGGAGCTCGACAGGGCGCATCCGGCTGCTATGCGAACGGCCGAGCAAAATTCGGCAGCTTGAGATAGACTGCACCCATCGTACCGATGCGCGCCGCGCGTCACGCGATGAGGGAGATCGAGCGATGGCCTTCAAGAGCCCGAACGTATCGCTGGTGTCGTTCTCGGTCGAGATCGGCGCCGCGGACACGACAAACGTCATGCAGATCGAGACCGACTTGCATCTGAACACCCGTCATCCGAGCTATGACGCGGCCGCAGTGGAGCGGCTGGTGCGTGACGCACAAGCCTATCTCGCCGGCAATGCCGGCCAAGTCACCCGGATCCGGCTGGTCTCCACCCGCGGCGGCCAGACCTGAAGCCTCATTATTTGAGCTCTTTGTTTGAGCGTGATCTCCGCGCAAACGCTTTGCGTCTGTCGCGAGGGAAAACCGGCTTCCACTTTTTTGGATCATGCTCTAGTGTGCTGAATGCGAAGTTCGTGCGATTTCGCGGCAGTCACTTTCACGAACTTCGCATTCACAAAGCACACTAGAATCATAAGTTTGCTAGTGTCCTTATCGAATCCGAAGTTCGTTCCGAAGGTGCGGCAAATGATGCGAACTTCGGATTCGGGACACTAGCCGCCAAGGAATGCCGGCGCGAGATCCTCCTGCACGATGATGTTGGCGGCTTCCGTCGTCAGTTCGCTGCCGACCAGGTCAAGATTCTTGGCGGCCTCGAACAGCATCGACCGGACGTCGTCCGGCGTCAGCACGCCCTTCGCGATCAGCTTGCGCACCAGCGCCTGCAGGATAAGAACGTCGATCTCGCCATGCGCCAGCGGCGTCGGCTTGTCCGTCATGATCGTCTCCCAGGCTGATCCCAAGGCCGAGTCCCGAGGCTGAGGTTCATCGCAAGTGAGGCGCCTAGCGCGGTGGTGACGCCATGTCCTTGTGCAATTGTTCGAACGCGCGGCGCAGGCCGTGCAGCTGATCGACCAGATGAAGGATGACGTCGATGCCCTCGTCGTTGACGCCGAAGTCGCCCTTCAGGTCGCGGATCAGATGCGCGCGCGCCACGTCGGTGTCGGAGAAGCTGATCTCGCTGGCGGTCTCGTCCGGCACGAGCCATTGCTGCTCGATCCAGAACTCCAGGGTCTGCACCTCCAGACCCGCATCGATGAGGAACTGCTGCTTGTTCATGATGCACCATCCTCGCGCGGATCGAATGCCTTTCGATCCCAGTTCGACACAAACGCCTCGAGCTCGGGATCGGGTCCCTTGGGCAGGACCACCTTGAGCTTGACGAGCTCGTCGCCATGGCCTCCGCCGACGCGGGGCGCACCCTTGCCGCGCAACCGCATGGTCGTGCCGGTGTTCGATCCCTTCGGAACCGTCATGGTCACGGCACCGGTCGGCGTCGGAACGCGGACTTTTCCGCCGAGCACCGCCTCGGACAGCGAGATCGGCAGTTCCAGCGTAATGTCGTCACCCTCGCGGGTGAAGCGCGGGTCGGGGCGAACTTCCACCTCGATCAGCGCATCGCCGGGACCGCCCTTGCCGCTGCCGGGCATGCCCTTGCCGCGCAGACGAATGATCTGGCCATCGACGAGCCCCGGTGGGATCGTCACGTCGAGCGTACCACCGTCGGGAAGCGTCAGCCGCTTGCTCGCACCGGTGATCGATTCCGCGAAGTCGATCGCGAGAGCGTAATGCAGATCGCGGCCACGCCGGTTGGCGCGCGCCTGCTCGCTGCGCCGGAGCAATTCGGCGAAGGCGTCGTCCTGGTCCATGTAGTCGGCATAGCCGGAGCTGTCGGCATAGGGATGCCCCGCATCCGCGGTGGCGAAATCCCGGTAGTAGCGATGCTGCGGCCGCTCGGCGCCATCGGCATCGATCTCGCCGGCGTCGAAGCGCTTGCGCTTCTCGGCATCCGAGAGCAGATCGTTCGCAGCAGCGACTTCCTTGAATTTGTCTTCGGCCGCCTTGTCGCCCGGATTGAGATCCGGATGCAGCTTCTTCGCCAGCTTGCGATAGGCCTTTTGGATATCGGCCGCAGACGCCGTCGGGGCAACGCCAAGAACCTCGTACGGATTTCTCACAACCTGCTCCGCAACACCGTGAGTGCACCTGCAATCATGAGGGCGCAAAAGCAGGCGATTTGCAAGTGCGCAGGCGCGCCGCCCGGAAACGGTCAACGCAGCATGCGCTCACGTCACATGACAAGTTAGGATGTATGTCCGGGGTCCAGATAAGTGGGCATGTTCTTTTGCTGCTGCGGCGTCATCTTGGCGGTATCCGCCTTGCCGGGCACGCCCCTCGGACCGAGCAAAGCGCGCTGCATGTCGTCCTCGCTCAAGCGCGGCTTTCCATCGTCGAGCTGTCCATCGCCGCCATGACTCTGTGCCATGACCAACCTCCACTGATGATCGCTTGCACGGGCGGAACAATACCGCGCTCCGCCGGAACGAGCCAGCGGAGCGCGGACGTGCCCTAGTGTTGCTCCTGCCGCTTCTCCTCCGCGGGATGACCTGCCGCAGGCGCAGCATGCGGAGCGGCGTGCGGCTCCGGCCGTGCCGCCGGCTGGGGATGGGCGGCCTGCGGCTGCGGATGCGGCTCTGGGCGCGCCATCGTCTCCGGGTGCGCTTGCGGCTTTGCTGCTGGCTCCGGTCGCGCTTCGGGCCTCGCTGGCTCGGGCCGCGCGACGGGCTTCGCGGCAGGCTCGGGACGCGGCTCTTCCTTGCGCACCTCTTCGGGCCGCTTCTCCTGCACGGCAGGCCGCGCCGCTTCTGCAGGATGCGGCTCAAGCTTCGGCTCGGCGGCAGGCGCTGCGCGCTTCTCTTCGACCGCGGGCCTGTTCGCTTCGGCGGGCGGATGCGCCGCAACGCCCTTCTCGGGAACCGGAAGCGCGTGGGATCCGGCAGGCGCCGGCGCAGCAGGATGCGGCTCGGCCTTTGTCTCGGGAGCAGGTGCCGCGCGCCTCTCCTCGGCCGCGGGCTTGTTCGCCTCGGCGGGCGGATGCGCCGCCGGAAGCTCCTTTCCCGGGACCGGGAGCGCATGGGAAGCAGCCGGCGCTGTTGCGGGTGCGGGTGCAACTCCCGGGTGCCCCGGCTCCCCGGCCGCCGGCCGTGCGGCGTTGGCAGGCACCGCCTCGCCGGCCGGCCGCGCGCGAACCACGCCCGGTCCCTTCAATTCGCCGGGACGCGCCGTTGCGGCGACTGCGGGCACGCCATTGTTGGTCCGCTTGAACAGGCTCGGATCCTGGCTTGCGGTCTCGACCTGCTTGCGTTGCAACGGCGTCGCCGCGAAGTGCTGCTCCTTGGCGACCGCGCGCTCGGCCGGCGTCGGCCGCACCTCGATGCCGCCGCGGCCGCCATTGTAGCTGACGTTGTTGACGGTGGTCTGATTGATCGTGACGTTCTTCTCGTAGACGTTGGTGATCCGCGCACCCTGCAGATTGTTCACGGTGCGATTGTAGAAGAAGTTGCCGTGATCCCAGCGGCCGCCTTCATAGCCCGACCCGCCGTAGCCGAAGCCGTAATTGATGCCACCGTAGAAGCCGACGCGATCACCCCAGTAGCCCTGATGGAAAATGAAGCCGCCGCCGAACGCGCCCCAATAACCAGGTGTCCACAGCAGCCCGACCCGCGGCGGCTGCACCCACGTGCCCGGCACCCAGTAGTAATCGCCGCGATCCTCGTCCCACGACCAATTGCCCGGCGACCACATATAGCCGGGACCGGGCACCGGCGGCTGATCGTAGGTCGGCAACGGCGGCGGCGCGGTCTCGACGGCAGAGACCGGCGCGCATGCCGCATCCTGCGCGATTGCGGGCACCGCGGTCGCATAGAACAGCGCCGTGGCAATCGCCGCACACGACACGGTCGAAAGGAGACGAGTTGTCATTGGGAGCCTCTTCGATGAGCACGTTCAACGTGAGACGGAACAAAAGTTCCGTGCGTCGGCAATGCACCGACACACTTCATCGCTAGCGCCTTGACCTTACACCAGCCTGAAACGCATCGACGCAAGCGGAAACGCGCTCATCCGGCTATTCATGGTCGGTTCAGAGTGCGCCGTGATGCAACGTTGCGCGATGCAGTGGAACATCGCGCGTTGCTTCTCTGCATCATCGATGCGAGCGACGCGAAACGGGACGTGATCGATTCCGATAGCGTGTCCCGATCATGACTTGGGCCTTTGTACGATCACAGCGGTCCATGCTCATCCAACACTCGCTTCGCGAGCCCGGCGATCCATCGAACCGTAATCAGCGCGATGCGTGCACCCGGCTTACCCGCGCGGCCGTAGCAGTGCCCCCGGATGAGTGCCAGCGACGAACATCAGCCCTCGCAACGGCTTAACCGCAGCGTCCCAGCGAGCGCGCTGCGCGATTGACACTCCCCTGAAAGGACCACACGATGCGAGATGCGGCAGCCTTTGGCCCGCGGTTTTTCCGCCGGCGCAATTGCACGGGGCTGTTGCATGATGGATGTCATCGTTCCGCCATCTGTCGCCGACGGAACTGCGTGGCATAATGGATCTCGACGAGCCTGCCTTGCCTTGAGGTGCCACGATGAACGTAGAAAAATATACCGATCGCGTTCGCGGCTTCATTCAGTCGGCGCAATCGCTCGCGATGCGTGAGGGGCATCAGCAGTTCTCGACGCTGCACATCCTGAAGGTGCTGCTCGACGACAATGAGGGCCTCGCGGCCGGCCTGATCGACCGCGCCGGCGGCAACTCGCGCGCGATCCTCAAGGCGACCGAGGACGCGCTGGCGAAGGTACCGAAGGTCAGCGGCGCCGGCTCGGGACAGATTTACCTGGCGCCCGAGACCGCGCGCGCCTTCGCCGCGGCGGAACAGGCCGCTGACAAGGCCGGCGACAGCTTTGTCTCGGTCGAACGCCTGCTGCAGGCGCTCGCAGCCGACAAGGACAACGAGGCCGGCAAGCTGCTCGCCAAGGGCGGCGTCAATCCGCAGAACCTGAATGCGGCCATCAACGCGCTGCGCAAGGGCCGCACCGCCGACAGCGCATCGGCCGAGAACGCCTATGACGCGCTGAAGAAATATGCCCGCGACCTCACCCAGGCCGCGCGCGACGGCAAGCTCGACCCGGTGATCGGCCGCGACGAGGAGATCCGCCGCACCATCCAGGTGCTGTCGCGGCGGACCAAGAACAATCCCGTCCTGATCGGCGAGCCCGGTGTCGGCAAGACCGCGATCGTCGAGGGCCTCGCGCTACGCATCGTCAATGGCGACGTGCCGGAAAGCCTGCAGGACAAGGCGCTGCTCGGGCTCGATCTCGGCGCGCTGATCGCCGGCGCAAAATATCGCGGCGAGTTCGAGGAGCGGCTCAAGGCGGTGCTGCAGGAGGTGACCTCGGCCGAGGGTGGCATCATCCTGTTCATCGACGAGATGCACACGCTGATCGGCGCCGGCAAGGGCGACGGCGCGATGGACGCATCCAACCTGTTGAAGCCCGCGCTCGCCCGCGGCGAGCTGCATTGCATCGGCGCCACCACGCTCGACGAGTACCGCAAGCATGTCGAGAAGGATGCAGCGCTGGCGCGGCGCTTCCAGCCGGTGTTCGTCTCCGAGCCGACGGTCGAGGACACCATCTCGATCCTGCGCGGCTTGAAGGACAAATACGAGCAACATCACGGCGTGCGCATCGCGGATTCGGCGCTGGTTGCAGCCGCGACGCTGTCGAACCGCTACATCACCGACCGCTTCCTGCCCGACAAGGCCATCGACCTGATGGACGAAGCGGCCGCCCGGCTGAAGATGCAGGTCGATTCCAAGCCGGAAGAACTCGACTCGCTCGACCGCGAGATCATCCGGCTCAAGATCGAGCAGGAGGCGCTGAAGAAGGAGACCGATCTCGGCTCCAGGAGCCGCCTGCAGACGCTCGAGAAGGATCTCACCGACCTGGAAAAGAAATCGGCGGATATGACTTCGAAATGGCGGTCGGAAAAGAGCAAGCTCTCCGATGCGCAGAAGATGAAGGGCGAACTCGAACAGTTGCGTACCGAGCTCGCCAACGCGCAGCGCAAGGGAGAATTCCAGAAGGCGGGCGAGCTCGCCTATGGCCGCATTCCCGAGCTCGAGAAGAAGCTCGCGGCGGTCGAGGCCAGCGAGACCGCGTCCGCGAGCGAAACCGTGACTGCCGACAATATCGCGCAGGTGGTGTCGCGCTGGACCGGCGTGCCGGTCGACAAGATGCTCGAGGGCGAGAAGGACAAGCTGCTGCGCATGGAGGAGATGCTCGGCAAGCGCGTCGTCGGCCAGGCCGAGGCGGTCCGCGCGGTGTCGACCGCGGTGCGCCGCGCCCGCGCCGGCCTGCAGGACCCCAACCGGCCGATCGGCTCGTTCATGTTCTTAGGTCCCACGGGCGTCGGCAAGACCGAGCTTGCGAAGGCGCTTGCCGAATATCTGTTCGATGACGAGACCGCGATGATCCGCCTCGACATGTCCGAATACATGGAAAAGCATTCGGTCTCGCGGCTGATCGGCGCGCCGCCCGGCTATGTCGGCTATGATGAGGGCGGTGCCCTGACCGAAGCGGTGCGGCGGCGGCCTTATCAGGTGGTGCTGTTCGACGAGATCGAGAAGGCGCATCCCGACGTCTTCAACGTACTACTGCAGGTACTCGACGACGGCCGCCTGACCGACGGCCAGGGCCGCACCGTCGATTTCCGCAACACGCTGATCATCATGACCTCGAACATCGGCGCCGAATATCTGGTCAACCAGCCAGAAGGTCAGAGCACGAGCGCGGTGCGCGAACAGGTGATGAACATGGTACGGGCGCACTTCCGGCCCGAATTCCTCAACCGGATCGACGAGATCATCCTGTTTCACCGGCTGCAGAAGAGCGACATGGGCCGCATCGTCGAGATCCAGTTCTCGCGGCTGCGCAAGCTGCTCGAGGATCGTAAGATCGAGCTGGAGCTCGACCCGAAGGCGCGGGACTGGCTCGCCGAGAAGGGTTGGGATCCAGCTTACGGCGCCCGCCCGCTGAAGCGGGTGATCCAGCGCAGCGTACAGGATCCGCTGGCGGAGATGATCCTTTCCGGCGACGTGCGCGACGGCTCAGAGGTGAAGCTCTCGGCCACCAGGGCCGGCCTCACCTTCAACGGTAAGAAGCCGGAAAACGCAGCGGCGGACGAATTCGAACCGGTGTGAGACAGGCCGGATTGCCCACGACGCGCTGTCATCGCCGCGTCGTCTGCCGGCATCATATGCAAGCCAAATATACAAGCTGACCTGCAACCAGGAGAGCGCCATGACGCAGCACAAGATCAAGGACAACATGGAGGTCATCGGCGCCGATGGGGTGCATGTCGGCACCGTCGATCACGTCGAGGGCAACCGGATCAAGCTCAAGAAGAGCGACAGCGACGGCTTTCACAAGGGCCATCACCACTTCATCGAACTCGGCTTCGTGGCGGGTGTCGAAGGCTCCAAGGTTCGGCTCTCGGCCAACGCCGCGATTGCGGTGACCCTCGAGGAAGAGAAGTCCGGCAAGCCCGTCGATTGAGGCAGGCACGTCTGCAAAAGCGTGAGCCATTCGAGCCCTTGTAAAGGTTCCACTTGCATGCTCCTCTGCCGCTGTCTGGACGCCGATCCGGCGTCCAGCGCCTGCCTTTTGTCCTCGTGGAAGTGCCGTTTTAGTCAAGGAGACATGCGTGCCATCAGCCGTTCCGCAACCGGTCGCTGCGAAGCTGACGCGCGCGGCCATCTTCCTTGCGGTCACGATCAAGCCCAATCCGGAATATGACGCGGTGGTGCGGTCGCTGTGCGCCGACCTGGGCGCGCTGCTGCGTGCCGTGGGCTTCCGCGATCTCGAGGGCCGGCTGTCATGCGTCATGGGCATCGGCTCCGACGCATGGGACCGGCTGTTCGGCGCGCCGAAGCCGAAAGGCCTGCATCCGTTCCGCGAGATCAACGGCGTCCACCACGCCGTCGCAACGCCGGGCGACCTGCTGTTTCACATCCGCGCCGTGCCGATGGATCTGTGCTTCGAGCTGGCGACCCAGATCATGACGCGGCTCGGGGATGCGGTTGCGACCTCCGACGAGGTGCACGGCTTCAAATATTTCGACGAACGCGACCTGCTCGGCTTCGTCGACGGCACGGAGAATCCGGAGGACCAGGCGGCCACCGACGCCACCATCATCGGCGACGAGGACACGGCGTTCGCCGGCGGCAGCTATGTGATCGTGCAAAAATACCTGCACGATCTGAAGAAGTGGAACGAGCTGCCGGTCGAGATGCAGGAAAAGATCATCGGCCGCACCAAGCTGTCCGACATCGAGCTCGACGATGCGGTGAAGCCAAGCTACGCGCACAACGCGCTGACCACGATCGTCGAGAATGGCGAGGAGCTCGATATCGTCCGCGACAACATGCCGTTCGGCAATATCAGCAAGGGCGAGTTCGGCACCTATTTCATCGGCTATGCCAAGTCCCCGCAGCGGATCGAGCAGATGCTCGAGAACATGTTCGTCGGCAAGCCGCCGGGCAATTACGACCGCCTGCTCGACTTCAGCCGCGCCGTCACCGGCATGCTGTTCTTCGTCCCGTCGGCGACCTTCCTGGAGGATGTCGCGAGCGAGGCACCGGCAGCTTCGCCCGCCAAGCCGTCGCTGGACGACGCCGGGGCCGACGACACAGCTACACCAGGAATATCGCCGTCCGACGGCTCGCTCGGGATCGGCTCACTGAAAGGAGAGGCTGGACATGAATAATCTTCATCGGGGACTCGCTCCCATCTCGGACGCGGCATGGGCCCAGATCGAAGAGGAGGCCTCGCGCACGTTGAAGCGCCATCTGGCGGCGCGCCGTGTCGTCGACGTCGACGGTCCGAAGGGAACGGATTTCTCCGCGGTCGGCACCGGTCATCTCAAGAAGATTGCGGCGCCGGGCGACGGGGTCGAGGCGACGCAGCGCGACGTCCGCGCGCTGGTCGAGCTGCGCGTGCCGTTCGAGCTCTCGCGCCAGGCGATCGACGATGTCGAGCGCGGCGCGAATGATTCCGACTGGGATCCGCTCAAGCAGGCCGCGCGCAAGATTGCCTTCGCCGAGGATCGCGCGGTGTTCGACGGCTACGCGGCCGCCGGCATTGAGGGCATCCGTCAGGGCACCAGCAACCCGGTGCTGACGCTGCCATCGAGCGTCAAGAACTATCCCGCCGTGGTCGCGCAGGCGGTCAGCCAGCTGCGGCTTGCCGGCGTCAACGGTCCCTATACGCTGCTGCTCGGCACCGAGCCCTATACCGCGATCGGCGGGGCGACCGACGACGGCTATCCGGTGCTGCAGCACATCCAGCGCCTGATCGACGGCAAGATCATCTGGGCGCCCGCGATCGAGGGCGGCGTCCTGCTCACCACCCGCGGCGGCGATTTCCAGCTCTCGATCGGCCAGGATCTTTCGATCGGCTATCTCAGCCACTCGGCGAAATCGGTTCAGCTGTATTTCCAGGAGACCATCACCTTCCTGATGCTGACGAGCGAAGCGTCGGTGGTGCTTGCGCCGGAGGCGAAGAAACCCGCCTAGTCTTGCCGGCGTTGACCTATCCGGGAAGTCTCCGGCCGTTGCCGGAGCTTCCGCCAAACGTGAAACGGAGAGGAGGCGCGCAATGGACTACGATCTCTACATCAATCCGAAGAAGGCATCGGTCGGTCTCTACGTCCGCAAGGGCGCCGGCCTTCCCGACCTTGCCGACGCCAAGGACTGGGTGTTCGACGGCACCTCGGCGCAGGCCAATCTGCCGCCGCAGCTCGTGAAGGAAATCGAGGCCAACGGCCACGCCTTTCGCGACATGGATTGAGCGCGGGCGCTATTTCTCGCCGACCTTCACCGGGGCGGTCTCGGGCATCAGGCTCATCGCCACGATCCCGACCGCCGCCGCGAGCAGAAGATACCAGGACGGCGCCAGCGGATCCCCTGACACGTGCAGCAGCCACGTGACCACGAGTTGCGCGGTGCCGCCGAACGTCGCGATGGCGACCGCGTAGATCGTGGCGAATACGCCGCCGCGAATGCTCTGCGGCAGCGCTTCGGTGAAGGCGGCATAGAACGCCGTGAACGGCAGCGATCCGATGAACGACAGGATGCCGAAGCCGAACAGCAGCGACCACGCACCGGGGTCCTGGACGATCCACAGGAAGGCCGGATAGGTCAGCACCAGCACGACCAGCTGCGGCCAGATCATGATCGGCTTGCGTCCGAGCCGGTCGGCAAGCCAGCCGCCCAGCACCGCGCCGATGATCTGCAGTCCGTTGCTGACCAGCGATACCGTGAACGCCAGCGACGGCGACACATGCAGCGTATTCTTGGCGTAGGTCGTCATGTATTGCGTCACATAGGTCGAGATCGTGCCGCTGGCCAGGATCATCACCGCCAGCATGATGACGCGAAGATGCCGCCGCGCCAGCGCCACATGGCTCGAGCGTTCGATCTGCCCGGCGACGTGCTCGCCGTGCGAGACCGTTTCCGGCAGCGTGCGGCGCATCCAGATGCCGAACGGCAGGCAGACGGCGCCGAGCAGGAACGCGATGCGCCATCCATAGGCCTGCAGCATGTCGGGCGCCATCGCGCTGCTCAGGATGACACCGACAAGCGCGCCCACCGTCGCCGCGATCTCCTGGCTGGCGGGCTGCCAGGCGACCACGAGGCCGCGGTTCCTCGGTGCAGCGATCTCGATCAGATAGGCCGTGGTCGGCCCGACTTCGCCGCCGAGTGCGAACCCCTGCACCATCCGCGCCAGGATCACGATGATCGGCGCCACAATGCCGATCGCGGCATAGGACGGCGTCAGCGCGATGGTCAGGATCGCGCCGCCCATCAGCGCGAAACTCAGCAGCATCGCCGGCCGCCGTCCGACCCGGTCGGAGAAGATGCCGAGCACGATGCCGCCGATCGGCCGCGTCAGGAAACCGGCGCCGAAGGTCGCAAGCGACAGCATGAGGCTGCCGTATTCGCTGTGCGCGGGGAAGAAGGTGCGGCCGATCTCGGTCGCAAAGAAGCTGTAGGTGATGAAGTCGTAGAACTCCAGCATGTTGCCGATGGTCGCGGCAAAGGCTGCGCGCTTGACATCGAACTGTTCCCTGCTCGCAATCTCCGGCAACGCTCTCGGTTCCTTGTCTGCTTGTCCGAGCGGAGTATTATTCCTCCAACCATGTTAGGCAAGGCATGGAGAGCCGCGCGATCTGCATGCGACGCAAGCGACAAGAGGAACAGATCCGATGCCAGCCGACAAACTCTTCATCAATGCCAGGTTCGGTGACGGCGCCAGCCGCGATATGCTGGTCCGTGGCGGCCGCATCGTTGCGATCGAGGCGAACGGCGAACGCCCGAGCGGGGTCGAGATCGTCGATCTCCGCAATGCGCTGGTCGTGCCCGGCTTCGTCGAAGGCCACATCCATCTCGACACCAGTTTTTACGGCGATACCTGGCGGCCGCACCGTCCCAGCACCAACGGCTTCGACGTCCATGAGCGGGTGGCGTTTCAGGCCGAGAACCTTGCCGCCGCCGCGCCGATGGACGTGCGCGCACGGAACCAGCTCGACCTCTGCATCGGCCATGGCACGACGCAGATGCGCAGCCACGTCATGGTCGACGGCTCGGTGGGGCTGAAGTCGCTGGAGACCATCCTCGGGGTTCGCGAGGAATACACGGATTTGATCGATATCCAGCTCGTGGCGTTTCCGCAGAACGGGATCCTTACCAGCCCCGGCACGCCGCAACTGCTCGACGAGGCCGTCAAGCTCGGCGCCAACGCCGTCGGCGGGCTCGATCCGGCAAGCTTCGACCGGGATGTCGAGGGCCATCTCGACGTCGTGTTCGGCGTCGCGCAAAAGCACGGCGTCGATGTCGATATCCATCTTCATGACGGCGGCATGCTCGGTGCCTTCGAGGTCGAGCAGATCGCGGCGCGCACGCGCGCGCTCGACATGGCGGGCCGCGTCACCGTCAGCCACGCTTATGGGCTCGGCGACATTCCCGCCGATGCGCTGAAGAAGACCGCCGACAGTCTGGCGCGCTCGGGCGTGGCGATCATGACGAATGCGCCGGGCAGCCGGCCGTTCCCGCCGGTCGCGCTGTTGCGGAAAGCCGGCGTCACGGTGTTCAGCGGCAACGACAACATCCGCGACTCCTGGTGGCCCTATGGCGACGGCGACATGCTGGGCCGTGCCATGATGATCGGATACCGCTCGGGCTTCTACACCGATGAGGAGCTCGCGATCGCGTTCGACATGATCACCGCGGCCGGCGCCAAGGCGCTCAGGCTCGAGGACTACGGCCTGCATGTGGGGGCCAAGGCCGATTTCGTGACCTTGAACGCCGTGCATATCCAGGAGGCCGTGGTGGCGCGGCCGTCCGGGCGTTCAGTCTACAAGGGTGGCGTGCTCGTTGCGCGGGACAATCGCGTCGTCAAGGCCGCCAGCCGATCCTGAATCGGACGCTGCGCCCAATCGAACGGCTTAGCGGACCGGAGGGATGATCGCGCGGAGGATATCCGCCTTCCAGCGTTGCCGGGCGCCGTCGAATGCCGCAAAATCGTGGTCGAACTGCCAGTAGGCCCACGCCCAGCCATTTCGTTCCGCGCGTCGCGCCATGAACGACAGATACGTCGCGCGGCTCTCCGCGGGAGCACGTTCATAGACACCGAACTCGCCAAGATAGATCGGGCGCTGTTCCTTCTCGGACCAGGAGCGGATCTTGTCGAAATCGGCCGAGGCCCTGGCTTCGTCTTCCGCAGAGCCCCAGCGCAACGGACCGATCTTCGAGAAGGTCGGCGACCACGGCGCGCCCTGATGGGTGAATTGCAGCGGCAAGTAATAGTGGAATGTGACGATGAGGTTTCGGTCGCCGGCCGGCAGCACCAGCTGATCGATCGGCAGCTCCTCGGTGTTCAGGATCGCGACCACGACATTGCGCTTCGGGTTGGTATCCCGGATGATGGCAAGACAATCGCCGAGCAGCGCATTCCATTCGGCCGAGGTCATGTTGCCGCCGGGCTCGTTCAGGATCTCGAACACCAGCGCCGGGTATTTCCCCGCATAACGCGATGCGATCTGGCGCCAGAATGCCTTGAGCTTCACGCCGCATTCCGCCACGTCGCGCTGGCAGAGATCGGTGTCGTGCTCATCGAGGATCGGAACGAGCCTATTCGCCTGCACCTGCTCGATCACGGCATCGAGGCGCCGCAGGACGGCATCATCGAGGATGTTGCCGGAATCCATATGCCTGAAGCCGAAGAAGTTGATCCGGACATGGGAAAAGCCGGCCCTGCGAATCGCAGCGAGGTTTTCCAGGCGGAACGGCGCGTTCCGGTAGCCTTCCCAGATGCCGTCATAGCCGAGGATATTGATGCCGCGCCCCAATGCCGCGGCGACCGGCGATGCCCCCTGCCCCGCAGCGTTCGCCGGCGCGATCAGCGGGAGAGCAAGTGCCGCCGCCGCCAGCATGACGAAGGCTCTTTGCAGAAGCAATCGGAACGCGGTCATGGCTGCTCCAACTCGCGCGGCTCTACGCGCGATGACGGCACCGGCCGGCAAATGGCGAGGAAGAAGGCGATCAGCAGCACCGACGTGAACATCGTCGAACGAAGGAAGACCGTCTCGGTGAAATTGGTCTGGCAGTTGAGGAAGACGAACCCGATGATCAACGCGCAGTGCAGGCGGTCGATCGCCCGCCCTGCGATCAGGCAGAGCACCTTGTAGGAAAACAGGAAGACGCTCGCCGTGAACAGGAAATAGCCCAGGAATCCGGTCTCGACGAGAATGGCGATATAGCCGTTGTGATAATTGTCGAGGACCCAGCCGTGGTTCTGGTTGAAATAGTCGTAGATCGCCGGATTGGTCCAGAAACCGTTGATGCCGAATCCGAACAGCGGCGCGTCATCGAAATGGCTGATGGCGTACTGCCAGATGAAGGTTCGCTCGGTGAAGTCGATCGTCGTGTCGAAGGCATGAATCGAATCGTATCCGGTCGTGTAGAAATACAGGATCAATAGCGCTGCCGCGACGCACATGACACATGGCAGGATCGCGTAGACCTGCATGCATCGGACCGACCACAGGGAGGTGAGCAGCAGCGCGCAGGCAACCAGCGACAGGGCGCCGGCGCCGCGCGACTCCGAAAGCATGACGCAGGTGGATGCCAGCACGAACGTCACGAGGAACGGCAGCCATCCTTGACCCGCTATCTTTCGATAGCAGGCGAAGAACATGAGATAGGCGCCGGCGAAGCCGAGGGTTTGCTTCGACTCGAAGACACCCTGCCACTGCCCCTTGTGCATCCAGGTCTGATCGATCCCGATGTCCGGCAGGATCACAACACAGAGCGCAGAGGCCGCGATCAGCACGAACAGGCCGCGGGTGGCCGATGTCACGATGTCGTCGATATCGACGCGAGTGATCATGCAGAACGCGCCAAGCGTCGTGATTGCGAGCGCCGCGGCCTTCATCAGGGCCGCCACGCCGAGGTTGGTCCACAGCACAGAAACAGTGGCGAACGCATAGAACGCGACGATCACGAGCGTGTCGAGATTGAGGGCCAGCCGCAGGCAGGGACGGATGAACAGGCTTGCGTAAATCAGGACGCCCCACATCAACAGGGCGACGGCTTGCTGTACCAGGGTCAATTCAGTCGGAAGCAGCGCCGCGTGAAAGGTCCCCATCGACATGATCACATTGATGGTGATCGACCAACCGACGACGGTCCTGGCGAAATTCTCCGCCCCGACGCCGGGTGCCTGCCAGATCGAACTGTCGATCGCACGTCCGTCCATTCGGTTGTACCCCGCTCATGGAATGAGCTTGCTGCTCCGGTGGATCGGAGCAGCACATTGCACTCGCGAGAGGCGTCAGTCTTTCGTTGAGGAGGATCGGGTGCGGTTGAACAGCAGATAGAGCGCGTGCGGATTGGTCGTCAGGTAGCGCCAGAACAGCCGCCGCGGCTCGAGCCACAGGCGCCAGGCCCATTCGAGGCCGACGATCTGCATCCATCTCGGCGCACGCAGCCGCGAGCCGGACAGGAAGTTGAACAGCCCGCCCGAGGTCTTGATGACGCCGACATTGCCGAGCCGAGGCATGAATTCGTCGACGAAAGCCTGCTCATAGGGCACGCCGAGCGCGACCCAGAGAAAATCCGGCGCCAGGGCATTGATCTCGTCCACCTTAGCCCGCAGCGCGTCGCCGCGCAGATAGCCGTGCGAATGGCCGACGATCTTGAGTGCCGGATAGGCCCGGCGGACATTGGCGATGGCAGCCTTGTTCTCGGCCTCGTTGGCGCCGAACAGATAGAAAGTCAGCCCGAGCTCTTCCGCCTTGCGCGCGACGTCGTGAAACAGATCCGTGGTCGCGACGCGCTCGGGAAGCGGATTCGGCGATCGAAGCTTGGACACCATGACCAGCGGTTGCCCGTCGGCGTTGATCAGGTCGGCGGTACGGAACAGCCGGTCCGTCATCGGCTCGGTCGAGCAGCGCGAAAGCACCTCGCCGTTGGCGGAGGTCAGATACAGCGGACGATTGGCGCGCCGGTTCGGATGCACCGCCTCGACCATGAACTCGGCGGTCTGCTCGCGATCGAGCACGGCGAGCCGCAGCCCACCGATGGTCGCCCGGGGGACACCGGCCGTCGCAGCCCTGCCGACAGGATTGATACGCCGCTCCGGCGCGCCGTGTGGCAATGATCCGATCTGCGCCGGCGCCGAGGACATCCGCTCGGCCCGCGACGTGTCGCAAATCCGGACAGGCGGAGCAGCCATGTCCGAATTGAGACGCCGAGGCGGCTTGCGGTCGGCCTGTGGGGACGAAATTGCGTAGGAAGCGCGGGTTTTTTGGCTGTGACTCAGCATTTCGGCGGGACTCCAGGACTTGCGAGCCCTTAACTGCAATATCCGGTCCAGACCGGGTGCGATATCTCACCACGGCGCGATTGAACGCATCCTTAAGGGATTGTTAACGATGCTGATCCCTCGGACGCGGCCACGTTGAGATGACAGCCGATCGCAGTCGATGCGATGAAGCCAATGGCTCGACCCAGCAACAATGTGCAAAGGTCGACGCATTGCATTAATACAAATCGTATTCTGCCGCTGCCCGAGCCGATCGACCTTTGCTATAAGGGCCGCGGGCCGGATTGAGTCGGCGCTTTGAAACTGTCGTTTTGTTTGGTCTCACATGAACAAGAATGATGACGCGTTCGATGTCAGCATCGACGACGCATTCGACTTCCTGTCTGAAGAGTACGTGAAGTTATTTGAAGGCTCGGACGCGACCGCCTTCCAGCATCCGATATGGCTGGACAGCCTTTATCGCAAGCTCGCTCCCGCTGCGTCGGCCAAACCGCTGGTCGTCGCCGTCCGCCATCGTGCGAACAAGTCGCTTGCGGCCGTGCTGCCGATGCTGCGCGTGCGGCGCGGCCCGATGCGCACCATCGAATTCGCCGATCTCCGCGTGTCCGACTATCTGTCGCCGGTGTGCAGCATCGCGACATTCACCGACCTGCTGCAAGACCAGCGTGCCTGCGAAAGGCTCCGACAGTTGCTGCGGCCGTTCGACCTGCTGCGCATCCCCAAACTGCTCGATGCGAGGATGCCGATCGAGAATCTGCTCGGAGCGCCCCACCGCAGCCTGATGGATACCAATGCTTACGCGACGGTCCTCGTTGCGCCGTTCGAGCAGTGGCAGATCAATGCAATGGGAAAGTCGTACCAGAAGGAGCTGGCAAAGAAATGGCGCCAGATCCACAAGAAGGGCACGCTCACCTTCTCATGCTGCGACGATAGCGCCTCCGTCGGCGAAGCCATGGAGACGATGAGAAAGTTTCGCGGTCCGCGGTTTCACGACCAGGGTGATGGCGACCTGTTGCAGCGACCGGAGTATTTCGATTTCTACTCGAGCGTGGCGCTTCGCGGCATGGGCTCGTTTACCCGGCTCTACGCCATGAAGATGGACGGCAAAGTCATCGCGGCGGCCCTTGGGCTGGTTCACCGTGACAGCCTCCTTGTCGTCATGACGGCGTTCGATGTCGAGGGGTACAAGAGCCAATCGATCGGCGCGCTGACATTCGAGAGCGTCGCCAAGGATTGCATCGAGCGCGGCGGTCGGGTGCTGGACTTCACCATCGGTGACGAACCCTACAAGACGTACTTCGGCGGTCAGCCGACCCCGATGTCGGCCGTGACGCGGGCCGGGAGCGCGGCCGGCTCGCTCGCGCTGTTTGCCTTGAAGCAGGCGCCCTGGATCAAGCAGGCCGCCAAGCGTGTGACCGATTTCAGGCCGGTCCGCACCTCGACCGGCACGCGCTAGCGCCGCCCGGCGCTGGCAGCCCGATCAGCGGAGCGCGCTGCGGACGCGCATCACCCATCCCGGATGAATCCGGTCCACCCGGTGTGTGATCATGCGGCGCAGGAAGTGCAGCTTCCGCCGCAAGTTCCAGCGCACACCGGTGTTCAACGTCAAGGCCTGGCGGAAGCTCGCCAGGTGCAGCGAGTGCTGATCCGCGGCGAGCTTGTCCCGATCGGAATAGAACTGCGCAATCTTGTCCGCGCCCATACCGGCGGTCTTGAGCCAGCGCGGCACATAGTCCGTGCAAAGACGTTCGACGTCCACCAGCAGTCGGCCAACGCCGGTTCCGGCTGCGGGACAATTGGTCTGAAACGCATCGCCGATCAACACGACGCCGGGCTGCAGATGGCCCTCGGTCACGGTCAGATCCATGACCCAGTTCTGCACCTGGCCGACCACCTCGAAATCCCCGAGATAGGGCTGCAATCCCGGCATCAGGCGAAGCAGCGTTCGTCTGGTGTCGCGGCGCAGCTCACGCATGATCGGATCGGTCGGATCGCGGAACATGAACAGGTTCGCCCGCATGCCGCCCGACATCGGAAACAGGCTGAGATAGTCGACACCGTCAGCCGCCTGCTCGCCATAGCAGGTCAGCGCATCGAAATCGAACGGCGCGTTGTCCGGCCGTGCGATCGTGAAGCCGAACGAGACAGAGTGGCGCGCAGCAAGCATCTGCCGGCGCATTCCGAGACTGTGGCCGAGCACGTTCGCCGTGCCGGTCGCCAGAACGACCAGACGCGAGACGACGCGCTTGCCGGAGGCCAGCGTCAACTGCTGACGTTCTTCGCTGCAGCTGACATTGGTCACCTGGTCGAGCAGCAAGCTCGACGCATCAGTCGTCAGGCCGCGTGCCATGTTGACGAGGTTGGCATAGGAAATCCCGTAGGACCGGCCGACGCCGATATCGACCAGCCTGCCGCTCCTGATGTTGAGCACCCGGTCATAGGGCGCGGCAATGGCCTCGACGTCGTCGATGAAGCCGAGGCGGCGCAGGATATCGATCTGCCGCCCGGCGATCTTCTCGACCCGGAATTCATCCGGCGGGATCGAACGCTTGTCGATCAGGACGACGCGGAATCCGGCTCGGGCGAGCACAGCCCTTGCAAGCGAGCCTGCCAAACCGGCTCCGACAATTGCGACGTCCGCTTCGATGACCTCGGTCTCGCAGGCCACGATCGGCTTGGTCGCACTTTTCTCGGCAATCATGTCTGTCCGCTCCGACGGCTAGAGCGTTTTCCAGCGAAGTGGATACCGGTTCGCGTGAAGAAAACGCGTCAAAACAAGAATCTAGAGCCCCGTTCCGATTCCATCGGAACGGGAAAAGCTCTGGTTGGCCGCAGAACTGCAATTTCCTTGCCTGCGGTGCCGCCTTGCCAATCGAACACGGCGAGTTCCAGAATTGCGGTTAATGAAAACGTCCGGACCACGATCAGCGGTCTCTCGGCACATGACTTGCACGGCGGTCGGCCATGAAACCGAACCTTTGCAGGCTCCGCAGCGGGATGGCGAGGCAATTGCCAGGCCATCGAGCAGCGACAAATGGCGTTGACGCGCAAGCGCGGTCTGTTCCGGCAAGGTCCGCGCCACTGGACCGGATGCTGGAGGCAAATCCAACCTGCGCCGTTTGGAGACAGGGCAGACGGCGCCGTTCCAGAATGGAGCAACGCGACCTGGCCCTGCTCACAACTGCGTTGGGCCCGGCAGCCATTCGAAAGGAACGGAATCTTAGCAAGAGAACATTAACACTCCAGGCTTCACCGATTGCTGCGGTCAACAGCCCGACTGGATATTGAGACGTCTCTGGTGATTGCCTCCGTGCTCCAACTGTTACGGCGCGACGTTACGCGCGGCGTTGCCGGGACCATCCTGCTCAAGGTTGGTAGCGGCGGGCTCGCATTCGCGTTGTTCTCGCTCGCCGCGCGGGCGATGACGCCGGACGCGTTTGGAAACTTCGCAACCCTGCTCTCTGTCGCCCAGATCGCCTCGGTGGTGGGCCTGGTCGGCCAGGAGCTTCTCCTGGTTCGGTTTCTCAACGAGTATGAGGTGCGCGGCCAGGCCGAGTTCACCAAGGGTGTGCTGCTGTCGAGCCTGAAGAACTCCGCGATCGGGATGCTGATTTCGATCGCCGCGATCGCCGCGGTGGCAAGCATTCGCGGCGAGTGGTGGCTCTTGATCCTGTCGGTCTCGGCGTTCACCGCGATCAATGCAGGGCTGATGCTCGGCAGCCAGATCGCGCGATCGCTGGTCAGCATCCTGATGGGCGAAGGCAATCGGGAGTTCTTCTGGCGCGTCGCCGTCGTCCTGTTCCTGATCGCGGTGCTGTTCGGCCACCGGCAGCTCACCCCCGCCGAGCTGTTCAGCGCGATGTCGGCCGCGATGGCGCTCGGGCTCGTCGTGCAGATCGTATCGATCATGCGGGTGCTGCCGAACCTGCGGACGGTCACGGCGCGCTTCGAGGCCTCGCGTTGGAACAAGAGCGCATTCCGGTTCTGGCTCGCCTCCATTCTCGAAGCGGCAAACCAGTATTTCGACGTCATCCTGGTCTACTGGATGCTGGACCCGGCCACCGCCGGCGTCTATTTCGCCGCCTCGCGGCTGGCTAACATCTTCGCGATGCTGTCGGCTGCGCTCTACACGTTCGGCGCGCGCCGGCTCCCCTCGCTGTATTTCAGCAAGAACCACGGCGAGCTGGAACATACGTTGAAGCTGATGGCCGAGGTGACCGCGCTCTGCGTGCTCAGCGGGCTTGTCATCGTATGGGTGGGTGCCCCCTATCTGCTCGGCCTGTTCGGGCCGCACTTTGCGGCGCAGCAGTGGGTGTTGATCGTGCTCGCGATCGGAACGGCCTTCCAGGCGGCGGGCGGGCCCTCTGCTGCTGTTCTGCAGCTGACAGGCCATGAGCGCGATTACGTTCCCGTCGTCGCAGCCAATGTGGCGTTGCGGCTGCTGGGATTTGTCGTGCTGATCCCGTGGCTCGGCGTGCTCGGCGCCGCGATCTCGGCGACGGTTTCGCTGGTCGTCGCCACCATCGCGCTCAACGTGCTGTGCCGGCGGCGGACCGGCGTCGACCCATCCATTCTGGTGCTGTCGCATCTGTGGCCGTCGAAAGGTGACGCCTACGCGGTCCGCGTTGCGGACAGCAACGACTAGAGCATTTTTCGAGCGAAGAGCCGCGTTCCGATACTATCGGAACGGAAACGGCTCTAGCTTCAGCCGAACCGCCTTCAGCTCGCCAGGCCCAGCGCCTCGCCCTGGGGATCGCGAACGGCGGCATTGACCGCCACGCGATTGACGACCAGCACCGTCGGGACCGAACCATACCCGGATAGATCGGCCCGCGCCTTGCCGATCGCAGCCGAGTTGGCAGCCCCTTCGCGAACCACGAGGATCACGAGGTCGGCATGGGCAGCCAGCGCCACCGCGGCAGGCTGAAGGGCAAGCGACGATGCGTCGACGATGATCAAGCCGAAATCGGCGCGAATATCGTCCGGCGGATAGGGCGGCGCCTTGCTGCTGGCGCCCAGCAGCTCGACGACCGACAGCAGGTCGGCCTTGATGATGCCCGATCCTTGCGGCGGCGCGGCCTCGGCGCGCCTGGATTCCACCTCGATCAGGACGCTGAGCATGCCGTTCTTGACGGCGGATCGGTTCAGCGACCGTGCAACGGTGCTGCCGCCCGCACCGGCCTCGACCGACAGCAACAGCGCCACCTTGCCGTGCTCTCCCGAAAGCTGCTCGATGTTCTCGATCAGCAGCTGAAGATGCGGACTGAGATCGGGTTCGGCCGTCGACGAGATCGGGGTCTGCCAGACGCTTCTGACGACGTCGGGCGATGCGATGTTGGGAATCCGGGCCAGCACCGGCAATCCCGGCGGCGGCGCGGGTTGCGGCGCGGCGGGCGCCGGCGGTGCGGGCGCCTCGGCCCGACGCAGCGGCGGAATGGCCTTGATCGGGAGCTGCTTCAGATTCAGACCGGGAACAGCGACGATCGCCGTCGACGTCAGCAGCGAGACGATCGCGAGCGCGACCAGCAACAGCGGGAGCGGCGGCAGCGTCGAGCGCACCGGCGGCGTCGCAGGCGATGCGACCTTGGTCTGCGAGCTCTGCAGCAGCCGCTGCTCGTCGGTGGTCTTGTAGCGCGAGAGGAATTGCTCGTAGATATTCTTGTTGGCGTCGGCGTCGCGCTGCAGCTCCTGCAGCTTCACGAGCGCCTGACCGTCGACCAGGATTTGCTGCTCGACCGCCTTCTGCTGATCCTCGAGCGCTTTCTGCTGATCGCGCTGCGCCTCATATTCCGACTTCGCGGTGTCGATGTTCTTCTTCCGCTCGATCTCGATCTGGCGGTTGAGATCGCTGAGCTGGCTGAGGGCCATCACGAGGTCCGGATGACGGTCGCCCAGCACCCCGCGCTTTTGTGCGATCTGGTCGTTGAGCGCGGAGCGCTGGGCGCGCAGCGCACTCAGCAGGTCCTGCTTGACGGGCCCGTCGACATTGGCCTTCAGGTCGCGCTGCAGCTGCTCATAGCGGACCTTGGCCTCCTCGGTGCGGGCGCGCGCGGCGGCGACCTGCTGGGTCAGATCGGTGACGCGCAATTGCTGCGTCGTCGATTCCTTGCCGGCGTTGACGATCCGGTGCTCGAGCTTGAACTTCGCAACGGCATCTTCCGAAGACCGCAAGCGGTCGTTCAACGTCTTGAGTCGGCTCTTCAGCCAGTCGGCGGCTTCGTCGGTCGCCACGCTGCGCGTGCCGCGCTGGCTGGCGACGAACGCCTCAGCCACCGCATTGGCGTAATACGCCGCGCGCTGCGGGTTGTTGGATGTGAACTTGATGGCGATGACATAGGTCAATCCGCGCCGGGAGATGTCGAGCCGGTTGCGAAACCGGTCGAGCAGGCGTGTGGGGTCGGTCCTGCCGCCGGAGATGTCGCTGTCTTCGGCGACCTTGAGTTGCTCGATCAGCGGCCCGAGAAATCCGTCGGATTTGGCGATCTCGACATAGCTCTGCAGTGCTGCGGCATCCTGACCGATGCCCGGCAGGACGTCCTGATCGGTGGTGACGCGCTGCTCGCGCGGGTCGACCACGACGAGCGCGGTCGCGGCATAGCGCGCCGGAATCAACATCAGCAGAATGACGCCGACCGCGAAGATCACCGCGGCGAGCATCAGAATGCGTTGACCGTTCTCGCGGAAAAAAGCCACCACGCCGGGAATGCTAAGCACGCCTTTGGTGGTTTCCGCAGAGGATCGGCTGGTCGGCACGCCGGCAGTTTCCCACGACGCGGCGGGTTCCGTGGGGTCGGAACGTCTCGGGCCTACGCGGCTACCGAACTTCATGGCGCTGTTACTCGAATTCAACTGACAGTACTGCTCCAACGTAAATATCTATGGTTAATCCACGGTTACCCCCTCCTCATGCGGACGTAACCAATTAGTTAACGAGCCAGCTGTACCCTATGTGTGAAACAATGGCTCTCGATTGCTGGCAATGTCTGATCGCACTAAATGAGCAGTAACCTCAACACGCGCTACTCGGTCTACGAGCGCGCTTCGCGTGATAAGTACGCGCGCAATAGCGAGGGAGACGATTTCATTCCTTCGACGGGTGAGGAAGCCGTGCTCCATTACAGGCCAAGCATAGAATTGCGCGAGGCATCGACCGCATCACGCGATCAATCGAACGTGGGCAAGCCAAAGCTGCGTGTCGTCCTGGTGCAGACCCAGGCCGAGAACGCCGGCGCGCAGGAGATATCGCGGCTCGTCGGCGCGGGCCTCACCGCGCGCGGCTATGACGTCGCCAACCTGTTCTTCTTCCGCAAATCGGATTCCTTCGACGAGCCGCCCAATACATTCTATTGCGCGCCGAGCCGTCCAGGAAACCCGCTGGCGCTACTGCGGATGCTGTGGACGCTCGCCGGTCATCTCAGGACCATCAGGCCCGATGCCGTGTTGACCTTCCAGCACTTCGGCAATGTGATCGGTGGAGGCGTGTCGCGGCTCGTCAGCCGCGCTCCTGTCATCGCCAATCAGGTGTCCTCGGCGATGTCGATGAGCATGCCGGTGCGCGCCGCCGACATCTTCATGGGCTCGACCGGCTTCTTCCAGTGCATCACGCTGAATTCGCGGGACATGGAGCGTGAATACGCCCGCTACCCCGCGACCTATCGCGCGCGCATGACGCACGTCCCGCACGGCTTCGACGACAAGTCGCACAGCCTGCCGAAGAACGTCGCGCGGCAGCAGTTCAGGCTGCCGCCGGATCGCACGCTGCTTGGCTGCGCGGCAAGGCTGCATCCGCACAAGCGGCTCGATGCGGCAATTCGCCTGCTGGCCGCCGACCAATCCTGGCATCTTGCCCTCGCCGGACAAGGCGCGGATGAGGAACGGCTGCGAGCCCTGGCGAGCGAGCTGAAGGTCTCGGACCGGCTGCACTTCATCGGCGAGATCCCACCGCGCCAGATGGCCGAATTCCTGGCGTGCCTCGACGTCTTCGTCTTTCCGACGCAGGCCGAAACCTTCGGCCTCGCTGCGGTGGAAGCCGCGAGCGCCGGCATCCCCTGCGTCGTCAACGATCTGCCGGTGCTGCGCGAGGTGCTGTCCTACCAGGGACAGCCCGCGGCGGTCTTCGTCGACGCGGCGAACGAGGCGGAGTTTTCGGCCGCCGTGTCGAAAGTCCTGACCGATCGTTTGTTGAGCGACCAGCTGCGGCAAAGTGCCGTCGGCCTGAAGTCGCGTTATTCGTTGGATGCCATGATAGAGGAATACGTCCGCATTCTCGGCAATGCCGTGGGAGTGGACGCGCACTAGGAAATTGGGCTGGACATGATTATCGAGTTTCGCTGCGATCGCGCGCAGGCGCGACTCTGGATGCGCCGCGAGACGTTGCGCGTCAACGAACAGGATATTCCCGTTCAAATCGCCTGGACGACGACGCCGGGGCCCAGGCCCGCCGGCCTCGACATGCTGTTCGAGCTCGAACGCATCGTGCTGCGCAAGGGCAAGGCGGGTGATGTCGACAGGCTGAAGACGATTGCGGAACGGCCGCGCATGGGCAACCCCGATGTGGTGGTCGACTTCACCACTGCCGAGCGGGACCCGAACTGCTCCGCCAGGCTCTACCTCCGTCCGCGCTTCAACGGACAGGCGGGCGAAGCCGCCGCACTGGCCGCCATTCTCGCCGGCGACCTGCCGGTGATTGAAATCGTCAACGAGCTCGACGGCACGGTGATGGACCGCGGCCATCCCTCGGCGGAAATCGCCGCCGGCCTGAGCGGCGGGCTCGAAACGGTCATGGCGCGCACCCTGTCCATGCTGCCGCCGATCCTGTCGGGGGCTCCGCGGCTGGTGCCGCAACTGGCAGTGCCGGCGGCCGGCAGCGCGCCGCGAAATCCCGCGCCCTTTGTCCTGCGCGGCGTCGCGACCTCGATCGCGAAGGAGATCTATCGTCTTTGCTGCTACGCGCCGCATTGGCATGTCGGCTGGCGCTACGCCGACGACGCGGATATCTGGCGGACCGGTGACCTGTCGGGACCTGCCTGGAACGTGCTCGGCGATCCCGGCAACCACTTCTATGCCGATCCCGTCCCGATGAAATGGCAGGGCAGGACCTTCGTGTTCTTCGAAGACCTCGACCACCGCACCGGCAAGGGCATCATCTCCGCGATCGAATTCGACGGCAACGGTCCGGTCGGCACGGTGCTGCCGGTGCTCGAAGAGCCCTGGCACCTGTCCTACCCGTTCCTGATCGAGACCGACGGCGAACTGTGGATGATCCCGGAAAGCACCGCGCACCGGGACGTCCCGATCTACAAATGCGTCCGCTTTCCCGACAAGTGGGATCGGCAAGGCACGCTGTTGTCCGGGCTCGAACTCGCCGACGCGACCATCACGCAGCATGACGGCCTCTACTACATGTTCGGAGCCTGGCGCGACGGCACCGGCGGATATTCCGACACGCTGGCGATCTATTACGCGGAGCAGCTGTTCGGCCCGTGGCGGCCGCATGCAAGCAATCCGATCCTGATGGATCGCGCGACGACGCGGCCGGCCGGCAATTTCGTGACCATCAACGGCAAGCTGTGGCGGCCGGTGCAGGACTGCACCAACGGATACGGCGCGGCGCTCGGACTTGCGGAAGTGCTCGAACTGTCGCCGACCACCTACAGGCAGGCCGTGCGCCATCTGCTCAAGCCCGGGCCGCTGTGGACCGGTCGCAAGCTGCACACGCTCAACCGCTGCGGCCGGCTCGAGGTGATCGACGGCTCGCGGGTTCAGCCGAAGACCACCGCCTTGCTGAACAGCCTGCGGTCAAGCGACCAGTCGACGCAGCGGGAATGGCAAAACACGCTGGCGAAGCCGATCGCACGTCGGCTCCACTAGCGCCTCGGTCGACCTGGTTCAGTTCAGGTCGGCACTCAGCACGCCGCCGAACTGCTCCCATGAGCTTCCGGTCCAGCGTTGCAGTTGAAGCTGCGTATAGGCCATGCTGTTGTCGGGGCCTGTGTTGATGGTGATGCCCGGCATCAGCGTCGGCAGCACGAGTCCTCTGATGTTGCGCGCCTGCTTCACGATGTTCTCGCGCGACAGGTCGTCGCCGCACTGCTTCAGCACCTGTTCCAGGATCTGGCCCTGCTGGGTGCCGAACAGATAATTGTTGTCGCCGATATCAGCGCCGGGAAGATATTTCTCGAAATGGGCGCGATACCACTTCATGCCGGGATCGTCGGCCCACTTCTTGTCGTTCGGATCCTTGGTGATGGTCGCCACGACAACGCCGACCGCCTTGTCCGCGCCCGCCGGCACGATGGTCGCGGAGACCGAGCTCGACACATAGTTGACGATGGTCAGCGGCGACCAACCGATCTCGTTCGCCTTCTTGATCGCCTGGGCCGCGAATTTCGGCGTGCCGGCGATCAGGAAGGCCTGCGCACCTGACGCCTTCAGCGTCACCACGCGGGATTCGATGGTCGGCTCGGTGACCTCATAGGGAGACGAAATCGGCCTTCAACACCTCCTTGAACGCGGCGACGAAATCGCGGCCGAGATCGTCGTTCTGGTAGAGGATCGCGATCTTCGCATCGGGCGCCGTCTGCGTGATGTATCTTGCGTAGATCTTGCCTTCGGTGTTGTAGCTCGGCAGTCCCGTGGTGGTCAGCGGAAACTCCGCGAAATTCGCAAACTTGGTCGCGCCGCTGACGACGAACAGATGCGGCACCTTCTTCGCGGTGACGTATTTGATGGTCGCGCCGATGCCGGGCGTGCCGAGCGGACTGAACAGGAACGCCACCTCATCGCTCTCGATCAGCTTGCGGGTCTGCTCCACGGCCTTGGGCGGCGTGTAGGCATCGTCATAGGTGATGAGGTTGACCTTGCGGCCGTTGATGCCGCCGCGGTCATTGACGGAATGGACGTAGGCGATCAGGCCCTTGCCGGTGTTGCTGAGCGGAGACGCCGGGCCGCTGAACGGGAACGTCGCCCCGACCTTGATCTCTGATTCCGATACCCCCGGCGTTTCGGCGCGGACTGGAGCCGCGGCAAGCGCCGCGAGCATCGCAACGGACACGGCAAACGTCTTCAACAACATGAAATTCTCCCCTGGGCTTTTATGAATTGACCAACTCTTGCGACCGGCGCGCGGCGCTACCAGGCTTCGCCGAACGGCCTGATCTCGACATTGAACGACCACGCGCTGCGATCCTGATGGGCGACGTGCCAGACCTCGTCGGCGATCGCTTTCGGCTTGATGAAGAAGTCGTCCGGCCGCTCCGGCCAGCGCTTCCGCGTCCACTCCAGATCGATCACGGCGTCGATCACGAGATAGGCGACATGAACGCCTTGCGGCCCCAGATCGCGCGCCATCGCCTCGGCGAGAATTCGCTGCGCTGCCTTGGTCGGCGCGAACCCCGCGAAGCCGGCCTTGCCGCGCAACGCCGAGGTGTTGCCGGTCGCAACGATGGCGCCCTTGCCGGCAGCGATCATCGCCGGGGCAAATCGCCTTGCCAGGTACAACAGTCCCATCGTGTTGACCTGGAAGTTGCGATTGAGAATCTCCGGATCGATCTCGCGGAAGGTGCCGAACGCGCCGCCGACGGCGTTGTGGATCACGACGCCCGGGCTGCCGAGATCGCGCTCCACGGCCGAGGCCACCGCCTCGACCTGCGCGGGATCGGACACGTCGCATCGATAGGCCTTTGCGCCCGGCAGCTGCTGCTCGAGCGCGGCGAGACGCGCCTCGTTCCTGGCGAGCAGCGCGACACGATAGCCGCCCTCGGCAAACCTCCTGGCGAGCGCCGAACCGGTGCCGGGCCCAACGCCGGATATCAGACAGACAGGTGCGGTCATGCGATCAACCCTCCGCGTTGCGGCCTATGGCCTTCATGGTCAGGCGGCCGCCTTCGACAGCAGCTTCTCGACATAAGGCTTGAGATCCAGCCCGACGTGCTCATGCGCGATCAGGCGATCAAAGTGAGCGAACATCAGCGGATACTCATCCTGCACGCCCGAATGCAGGATTTTCGCCAATCCTTGCTTTTTCAGCTGCTCGGTCCGCGCATGTTCATTCATGAACAGCGCGAGTTCGGCGGCAAAGCAGATGTCGGCAATCGAGATGCCATTCCCGACCAGCGTCCCCCGCCGCGGCGACAGCGCCTGCTCGATGCCGGACGCATAGATCGCGAACGCATCCTTGGCACGCGCATGAATGGCCGCGTCGACGGTGCCGCCCGAGAGCGCCAGCAGATAGATTTGCGAGTCCCGCGCGAACACCAGGCTGACATCGAGAAAACTGTCGATCCGCGACGCCTCATAGGCGTCGCGCCCATAGAGCGGGAATGCGGCCTCGCCGAGCCGCGCTACCGCGCGCATAATGCTGTTCGATTCGAAGATCCCGACCTTGCCGTCAGCGCCGAATGCCGCCGGCACATTGCCGAAGGGCTGTGCCGCCATGAACGCATCGGTCTTGAAGAGCTGCGCGCCGGTCAGTCCGACTCGTCCGGTCCGCGCCAGCGACGACAGCGACGCGCGCTCATGCTCCGCCAGTGGGCGGGAATCATAGTCCCACAACCAGTCGCGGAGCTCCTTGCCGGAGGCGCCCCTGACCTCGACATCGACGCCGCAGAACCGCGCCGCGATGGTTGCCTTCCAGACTCGCGGGTTCGGCAAATAGGAGAAGATGCGCAAGGCGGCCATGGCGGCTGCTCCGGTGCTGATGCCTCAGGCGGCGAGCTTCAGGATCTTGACGACGTCGGCGGGTTCGCGGATCGGCTGTGGGTTGGCCCGCGTGAAGATCGACAGCATGGCGTTCCGGCCGATCAGCTCAAACCGATCTTCGCCGACGCCGACATCGGCAAGCCGCCGCGGCAGGCCGAGCTCCGCGATGAACGCCGCAAACGCCTCGCCGGCATCGCGTCCCGGCGCACCGAGCGCAGCGGCGATCGATTGCTGGGCAACCTCCGTCGCCGGGCGGTTGTAGCGCAGCACGCTCGGCATCATCACCGCCGTGCAGAAATAATGCGGCACGTCGCAGGTGCCGCCGAGCACGTGGCCGATGGCGTGGCTGGCGCCCATCGGCACCCGCGACTGCAATCCGAACGCCGACAGCCAGGAGCCGAGCTGGCAGCTCAGCCGCGCCGCCTCGTCGTCGGGTTTAGCTTTGGTGCGCAGCAGGCCGTCATGCAGATAGCGCAGTCCCTGCTGGCACACCGCATCGACCAGCACGTTGGGGCGGCTGGAGCAGATCGCCTCGATGCCGTGATCCATCGCCCGCGTCCCGGAGCCGAGCCAGAGCTTCTCCGGCGTATATTTCGTGATCGCGGGATCGAGGATGATGCTGCGCGGCATCATCATTGGATGGTTGAAGATCTGCTTCAGCTTGCGGCTGGTATCGGTGACCAGCGCGCCGGAATTGTATTCGCCGCCGGACAGCGTGCTGGGGATCGCGATCATGCGCACTTTCGGCGTGCGGAATGGCCCGAAGCGGCGGTCCGGCGTGGTCTCGAAGCCGTCGAGGCCATCAGGCTCGAAGATCTCGTGCTCCATGCACATCAGCACGATCTTCGCCGCATCGACCACCGAGCCGCCGCCGATCGCGACGACGAGGTCCGCCCTGGCCTCGCTGGCTTGCCGCGCGATCTGCGTCACCACGTCCCGCGTCGTATGCTGCGGCACGCCGTCGAAGGTCGCGGCATGGCGATCGCCGAGCGCTTTGCGGATCTTCCCGATCTCGTCGGTCGTGGTGTTCAACGTCCGGCTGGCGATCAGATAGAGGCGCCTGGCATCCAGCCGCTCAGCCTCCTCGCGCAGCGCTTCGGCTGCCGGCTTGCCGTAGATCACGGATTCCATGGCGGGATATTGATGGCTGCCGGTGACGCCCATGCTTTTCACTCCCGCGATGTGTCCGTGAGTTACGCCGCCGGTCAGACCGACAGCTTGGTGAAATCAGGCTGACGCCGTTCGGCGAAGGCGGCAAAGGCCTCGCGCGCCTCGGGCGTCGTCAACCGTTCCTTGAACAAAACGCCCTCCTCGGCGATCTGCGCCGCGATCCGTTGCTGCTCGCGCATCAGCTTCTTGGTCATGCCGAGCGACCCTGCCGGCCGCCTGGTCAGCGCAATCGCCGCGTCATGCGCCTTCTTGCGCAGATCGGCCTGCGGTACCACGGCATTGGCGAGGCCCGATGCCAGCGCGCCCTCCGCATCCATCGGTTCGCCGAGCGCGAACATCGCATAGGCCCGCGCGTGCCCGATCCTGAGCGGCAACAACCAGCTCGACGCCGCTTCCGGAACCAGAGCGAGGTTGACGAACGGCGTGATCAGCCGGGCGTTCTCGGCGAGATAGACCAGGTCGCAATGCAGCAGCATGGTGGTGCCGACGCCGACCGCATTGCCCTGCACGGCCGCGACGAGCGGCTTGCCGACCTTGCTGATGGTCTCGATGAAGCGATGCGCAGGGCTATCGACCGCGCTTTCGCCGCGTGCCTGGCTCGCGAAGTCGGCGAGGTCGTTGCCCGCGGTGAAGCTGTCGCCGTCGCCCTGGAACAGGACCACGCGGACGGCCGGATCCGCCTCCGCCTGCTTCAGCGCCTGCGACATGGCGTCATACATGGCGCCGGTCAGCGCGTTCTTCTTCTCGGGCCGTTGCAAGGTCAGCGTCATGACGCCGGCGGCGATCTCAACCTTGACATGCTCGGTCATGGCACTCTCCCGTCAGGCGACCGCGCGGGCCGCCGTGGTTTCAAACTTGCCGTCGAGGAAGCCGGTCAACCGCTGCCGGATGATCGCTTCGGCCTCGGTCATGATGCGGTCGATCAGCTCCTTGACGGTCGGGATGTCATTGATCAGGCCGACCACCATGCCGCAGCTCCAGGCGCCGGCATCCATCTCGCCGTCGATCATCACCTTCGGATAGACGCCGGCGACCTGCTCATGGATATCCTCGATCTTCAGCCTGGCGCCCTTCTCGCGCTCGATCTCGAGCAGCTCATCGACGCCCTTGTTCTTCAGCACCCGCTCGGTGTTGCGCAGCGCGCGCATCACGAGGCGCGTATCGAGCTCGTCGGCGTCGAGCAGCGCCTGCTTCACATTGGGATGAACCGGTGCTTCCTTGGTCGCGATGAAGCGGGTGCCCATGTTCATGCCGGCCGCGCCCATCGACAGCGCGGCGACAAGGCTGCGCGCGTCCGCCATGCCGCCCGAGGCGACGAACGGGATCTTCAATTCGTCCGCCGCACGCGGCAGCAGGATCATGTTCGGGATGTCGTCCTCGCCGGGGTGACCGCCGCACTCGAAGCCGTCGACGCTGACCGCGTCGCAGCCGATCTTCTCGGCCTTCAGCGAATGCCGCACCGAGGTGCATTTGTGAATGACCTTGATGCCGGCCGCCTTCAGCGCCGGCATGTACTGCTCCGGGCTGCGGCCCGCGGTCTCCACCGCCTTGACGCCACCCTCGCGGATCGCCGCAATGTACTCCGGATAGGGCGGCGCGGTGAAGCTCGGCAGGAAGGTGAGGTTCACGCCGATCGGCTTGTCGGTCATGTCGCGGCAGCGCGCGATCTCCTTGGCCAGCAGCTCCGGCGTCCTCTGGGTCAGGCCGGTGATGATGCCGAGGCCGCCGGCGTTGGACACCGCGGCCGCCATCTCGGCGAAGCCGACAAAATGCATGCCGCCCTGGATGATCGGATGCTGGATGCCGAACAGTTCAGTGATTGCTGTCTTCACAAGTCTCTCCCGCGTTTCCGCTCAGTGGACGATTTCGAACAGGCCCGCCGCGCCCATGCCGCCGCCGATGCACATGGTCACCACGCCGTATTTCGCCTTGCGCCGCCGGCCCTCGATCAACAGGTGACCGGTGAGCCGCGCGCCGGTCATGCCGTAGGGATGGCCGATCGCGATCGAGCCGCCATTGACGTTCAGCTTCTCCGGATCGATGCCGAGCTTGTCGCGGCAATAGATCACCTGCACCGCATAGGCCTCGTTGAGCTCCCAGAGATCGATGTCGTCGATCTTGAGGTTGTGCCGCTTGAGGAGCCGCGGGATCGCGGCAACCGGGCCGACGCCCATCTCGTCCGGCTCGACGCCGGCAGCGACGAAGCCGCGGAAGATGCCGAGCGGCTTCAGGCCCTTCTGCGCGGCAACCTTGTCGCTCATGATCACGCAGGCCGAGGCTCCATCCGAGAGCTGGCTGGCGTTGCCGGCGCTGATGGTCTTGCCCTCGAACACCGGCTTGATCTTGGCGAGTCCATCCGCCGTGGTATCCGGCCGCGGCCCCTCATCCTTGGCCAGCGTCACCTGCTGGTAGCTGACTTCCCTGGTGTCCTTGTTGACCACGGCCATCTTGGTCGTGATCGGCACGATCTCGTCGTTGAAGCGGCCGCCCTGCAACGCGGCGCCGACGCGGCGCTGGCATTCGAGGCTGTACTCGTCCTGCTTGTCGCGGCCGATCCCGTAGCGCTCGGCGACGACTTCCGCCGTCTCCAGCATCGACATATACATCTCGGGCTTCATCGCCATCAGCTCGTCGTCGACGGCGTGGAACCTGTTCATGTGCTCGTTCTGCACCAGGCTGATCGACTCGATGCCGCCGCCGATCGCGATCTCGACGCCGTCGAGCATGACAGAGCGGGCGGCGACCGCGATCGCCTGCAGGCCGGAGGCGCATTGCCGGTCGATGGTGGTCCCGGCGACCGTGACGGGAAGTCCAGCGCGGATGGCGCCCTTGCGCGCGACGTTCATCACCATGGTGCCCTGCTGCATGGCGCAGCCCATCACCACGTCCTCGACCTCGCCGGGCGCGATGCCGGCGCGCTTCACCGCCTCGGCCATCACATGGCCGGCCAAAGTCGGGCCGTCGGTGTTGTTGAGCGCGCCGCGATAGGCCTTGCCGACGCCGGTGCGCGCAGTGGAAACGATGACTGCATCCTGTGACATGCTTGCCTCTCTGGCTTAGGCGACCGCGTCGAGCTGCGTATAGCGCAGCACGTGATAGGCGGGATCGCCGAACTGGATGTTGATGGAGGAAATCCGCTTGAAGTAATGGCCGACATTGAGCTCGTCGGTCATGCCCATGCCGCCGTGCAGCTGCACCGCCTGATCGGCGACGAACTTGCCGGCATAGCCGATCTTCGACTTGGCACCCGAGGCGAGCCGAGACACGCCGGCCTCATCGTCATTGAGACTGAGGCTGAGATGCTGCATCAGCGACAACGCCTCCTGATGCGCAATGAACATGTCGACCATCCGGTGCTGCAGCACCTGGAAGCTGCCGATCGTGACGCCGAACTGCTTTCGCGTCTTGGAATAGTCCAGCGTCGCGGCGTTCAGTTCGCCGATCGCGCCGACCGCCTCGGCGCAGAGCGCGCCGATCGCGCGGTTACGGCAGGCTTCCAGCGCGGCGACGCCCCCGCCTTCGCTGCCCAGCAATTCCGCGCGCACGCCGCGCAGGCTGATCTCGGCCGCCCTTCGGCCATCGATCGTCCTGAAGC